>CAYLMZ010000021.1:0-29972 GCA_964385035.1 uncultured Loktanella sp. | reverse complement strand
CCCCGACCCCTTGATTCGTAGTCAAGTACTCTATCCAGCTGAGCTACCAATCCGCGTGACGGTGGATTTAGCGATGCTTGTCAGGTGATGCAAGGGGCAAAGAGACTCTTTTGACAAAGACTTCCGGCTCAGAGCGCGATGTCATCTTTCGGGAGTTGGATCAGAAACGTTGTGCCAGTCTCGTCGGTGCGTTGCAGTTCGAGCCGCCCGCCGTGGCCACGGATCAGATCCGCTGCAATCACGAGCCCAAGGCCCGATCCACCTTTGCGCGCGCCCCCCTGAAACGGCTGAAACAGGAATTCCTGTGCCTTTTTGGGCAGGCCCGGACCCGTGTCTGTAATCGTGAGTTGCCAGCTCTGATCGTCTTCGGTCGCCTGCAGGCAAATCTCGCCGGGTTTATCTGTCGCCATGATCGCCTGACGCGCATTGCGCACCAGATTAAAGATCACGCGAAAAAGCTGCTCTCCATCCGCACGTAGTGTCATCGAGGCAGGAATGTCTTCCGAGAAAGAAATCTCATGGTCTGCGGCTGCCAGACGTTCGCTGTCGATCACATCACCGACGATCTGGGCCAGGTTGACCCGAGTCAGGGACGGTGCGGGTTCATCCACGCGTCCAAAGGCGAGGGTTGTCTCGCACAGGTTCACCGCCCGTGTGATCGAGTTCACCAGTTTTGGTGCCATACGTTTGACTAGTGGATCATCGGACGATTCAATACGGTCGGTAAAGAGCTGTGCCGACGTCAGAATGTTCCGCAAATCATGGCTGACCTTGGCCACGGCACCACCAAGTTGGGCCAGACGCTCTTTTTGCTTCAGGGCACCCGTCAATTGGGTCTGCATCATCTGAAGCGACTCTTCGGCGTCGCGCAACTCTTTCACGCCAGCTGTCGGTGTGATGATCTGCCGGGCATCTTCGGGTGCCCGCGCATAGGCTTGCATATGGGTCACAACACCCTTGATCGGGCGGACCAACAAGACCTGAACGGACAAGAACAACAGGCTTGCCGTGATGATCGAGATAAAGGCCGACAGCAGCAGAATGTTCCAACCATAGGCCAAGAGTGCGTTACGCAAAGGCATCTCGTCCATCGTGACTTCGATCAACAAGCCGCCATCACGGACAGGGTTGCCGATGACCCGGATCACGCGATCTTCGGTATCGACCAAGGTGCGCAAGGCATCCATGATCAGCGTCGCACTACTGGGGTCGCGCATGTCATAGGTTGCAGTAATCGGGGTCGGGATCGGCGATGACAACGCGAGTTGCCGGATTTCATCGCGCCGCAGGACCACGTTATAGACTTCGGCGTTGCGCAAAAGCTCTGCCTCAAGCGAGGGCGAAATCATATCATCCGCC
This sequence comes from uncultured Loktanella sp., assembly GCA_964385035.1. Taxonomy (GTDB): domain Bacteria; phylum Pseudomonadota; class Alphaproteobacteria; order Rhodobacterales; family Rhodobacteraceae; genus Yoonia. The sequence continues at coordinate 28,613 of CAYLMZ010000021.1, read as the reverse complement.
TCCAGCGCCAGCGACGCGATCTGTGCCCGCTCAAGGCGGGCCAGCAGATAATCCTCACGGAAGCGCGCGACAGATGGCACAAAGATGAAAATCTCGGCCAGCATCACGAAGACAACCGTGAGGATCAGAAATCGACCTGAAAGTGAGTTGGTCATGGTCCCTCAATCAAAGGGCGTTACGGCAACCAACGCTGCACAAAGCCCACCACCCGTTTTACGGTCGGATTTTCGAAAAGTCTTGGACTAAAGTAGGCCCCAGCAGCACGTTTGTTAACCTCGCTTACGGTCGGGTAGGGCAAAACGGTGTTGGCGATGGCCGACATCTTCATTTTGTTGGCAATCGCCATGGCCCACATGCCGATCAACTCGCCAGCCATATGCCCCGCGATGGACGCGCCAACAGGTTTGCCTTTGACGACCATAACCTTGATCAGACCTTTGGTCTTGCGCTCTGCAATCAGGCGGTCGTTGTGGTGGAACTCAAACCGGACCACTTCCAGCGATGCACCATATTTTGACTTGGCTTGCGCTTCGGTCAGGCCGACCTGAGCCAATTCGGGGTCAGTATAAGTCGCCCAAGGGATATGGTCGGTGCGCTGCTTGGACGGCAGACCGAACAGCATCGACCGGATCAACACGCCCGCATGGTAGCCTGCGACATGGGTGAACTGTAGTCCGCCTGCGACATCACCTGCGGCATAAACCTTTTTGTTGGTGACCGAGCGCAGATCAGGGCCGACCTTGAGACCGGTCCGGTCATGGGCAATCCCGCCTTTGTCCAGATCAAGCTTGTCGATATTCACCTTACGGCCCACAGCCATCAACAGATGCGAGCCTGTGAAATCACCCTTTGGCGTGTGGACGGTCACTTCACCCTCTTTGCCAGTGATCTTTTCGGCTTGGGCCTCTTCAACGATATTCACGCCTTCGGCTTTGAGGTTCTCAAGCACGATGGCCGCCATTTCAGGATCATCCTTGCCAAAGGCTTTGGCGCCTTCGATGACTGTCACGGCACACCCCAGACGACGGTGGGCTTGCGCCATCTCCATCCCGATGGGGCCACCACCAATCACCAGCAAGTGCTTTGGCTTCTCACGCAGATCAAAGATGTTTTCGTTTGTGTAGTAGGGGACATCCTCAATCCCGGGGATCGGTGGGACAAAGGGGCCAGAGCCTGTGGCCACCACAAAGCGGCGGGCCTCAATGATGGTATCGCCCGCCTGTACCTCAGTCTTTGAGATGAACGTGCCGTACTCAGAGATCACCTGAACACCTAAGCCTTCAAAGCGTTCAACGCTATCAACAGGGGCAATCGTGGCGATGACATCGTGCACGTGATCTTTTGCAGCGGCGTAGTCGACGGTAGGCTCTACATCAGTGACGCCGTATTTCGCGCCGTGGTTCATTGCATGGGCTTGCTTGGCAGAGGCGATCAGCGCCTTTGAGGGCACACAGCCAAAGTTCAGGCAATCACCGCCCATCTTGTGGCCTTCCAGCAGGACAACTTTTGCGCCCATCTGGACGGCACCGGCTGCGATGGACAAGCCACCAGAGCCACCGCCAATGATGCAGATATCAGTCTTAATACGGTTCATGACTTACAGGCCTTTCTTGCCGCGGATGGCGTTGATGGCGATTGGCAGGGCAGCAAGGACACACAGGCCAATGATCGGGAAGATGATTTGCGGCTCAAAAATGATGCCAAGGTTCGGGGTTTCGCCGCGGGCAAAGACTTCGCCCAGACCAGCGCCGACAGAGGTGTAGACAACCGTGCCGGGGATAATCCCAAGGAAGGTCGAGATCACAAAGCGATGCAGTGGCACCTCAAGGAAAGACGGGATCAAGTTTGCCAGAAAGAAGGGCACAGCAGGGACAAGGCGGATCAGGAAGAGCATCGACCACTGGTTCTCGTCGATGCCGTCTTTGATCTTTTTGACAGCACCGTCCGACCCTTCAAGCTTCTTGCCCAGGCTTTCACCGAACCCCCAACGGGCTGCAAGGAAAATGGCCGTGGCTCCGATCGTGGCCCCCATGACGTTGAACAACGCCCCGGGGAAGGTTGCGAACAGGAACCCACCGGTCAGCGTCGCGATCGTGGCACCAGGGAGGGAGAAGGCCACGATCACGACGTAGGCTGCGACAAAGACCAGAACCGTCAAAAGGTAGTTGGCATCACGAAAGCCGATCAGGGCTTCGCGGTTTTCGGCCAAGGCCTCGAACGTCAGGTAGTCGCGGAGGAAAAAAGCGCCCAGCAGGGCAACGATGCCGATCACAATCAAAGGGAGTTTCTTCAGGATCGGGTTGGCGGGTGTATCAGTCATATCGGTCATCATTCGTCCAATGGGTGCGTTTGTCGTTGCAGTGTAGATGGACCGATCCCCCCGCTGGTGATACCCACATCACAGCCCATTGATGCCGGACCCCCCTGATGTTTCAGTTTTGCGTGTTTTGGATGTGATCATTGAAACATTTGGGATGCGGGAAATCTGGGAATTGTTGCAATTTCCCCCCATGGGGTGCGTTGACATGATGCGGGTGGCCCTCTAAACGGCGGGTCTGAAATGTCATTTGGCTTCGAATCCCTTTGTTGGATTTGGCCCTAAACCGGAGAGCCCGCTATGAAGCGCACGTTCCAACCATCCAACCGCGTTCGCAAGAACCGCCACGGTTTCCGCGCACGTATGGCCACAAAAGCTGGTCGTAAGATCCTGAACAATCGCCGCGCCAAAGGCCGCGCGAAGCTGAGCGCGTAAGCGCCGCTTCTTCGATTGAGTGTTATGGAACCGCCGGTGGCGCCTCAAGACGGCCCGCCGGCGGTTTCTTTATGCGTGCTGACCAAGCGGGCGGACTTTGTCCGCGCTAGCCACGCCCGCCGCTACGCCACCCCCGGCATTCATCTGCAGGGACGCCAGCGTCGCGAAGGTGACGCACAAGGCATCCGTGTCGGTTTCACCTGTTCCAAGAAAGTCGGCAACGCTGTTGCCCGCAACCGCGCCAAAAGACGCTTGCGAGAGGTCGCGCGCCTGGTCTTGCCAGAATTGGGCCGCGACGGGTGGGATTACGTGCTTGTGGGTCGTAAGGAGCTGACAGCGACCTTACCTTTTGATCAGTTGGTGGCCGACCTGCGCCGCGCTATGAAAAAGGTCCACGGATGACACCCTTTGCCTATATCGTGTCTTTGCCGGTGCGCGCATACCGGCTGATCTTGTCACCATGGGTCGGCATGAATTGCAGGTATCACCCGACGTGTTCGGCCTATTCACTGGAAGCATTGGAAAAGCACGGGGCAATCAAGGGAATCTACCTGACAATCCGCCGGATCATGCGGTGCCATCCATGGGGTGGGTCAGGCGTGGACAATGTGCCGGACTAACGATGCGCCGCGCAGTTTGAAGGGTCCTGACCCCAACCAACACCCCAGCCGATACCCTAGTCAACTCCCTGCTGAAACGGATCGCGTTGATTGGCAAGCCGATAGGCCTTTGGCGTGCCGCCCATCTGCCGCCGGAACAAACGGTAGAAATAGCTGACGTTTTCAAATCCGCAGCTGTCAATGACGGCCTCGACGGGAATCTCTGAACTCCGCAAGAGTTGTGCGGCATGGGCGATGCGGATGCGATTGACGTATTCCGATGGGGTATAGCCCGTGATCGTCTTGCAGGTGCGGCAGACATGTTCATGTGACCGGCCCGCAGCCGCAATGAAGCCAGCACCGCCTTGCCGGAAAACATCCGGTGACAAGGCCGCGCTACAGGCCTCGGCGAACCAGCGCGGTGTTGTGTCTGTCACACCGCTTGAGGGATGTGCGACGCGGTTGATGAGCACCAACAGGAACTCTTCAATACGGGCCAAGGTGCGGTCGGATGTCTGCAACTGCTCTGCGACAGTGACAGCGCGGGCAAAGCGCTTGGGCCCCAAAGTGTGCAGATCAGGCAAGGTTTCCTGCCGATCAAAGAAGCGTCCCGAAATCGTATCGTGATACCGGCCCGCCAGATGCATGGCCGTTTCCATCCGGAACATGACGTTGATGATCTGGCATCCCAGTTTGCGGTCCGCCCGAAAGGCATGCACATCACCGGGACGGATGAACGCCAGTTGACCTGCTTCCAAAGTCTGGTTCACCCCATTGATCCAATGTGCGGTCCGGCCGCTCTCGATCAGGAAGACTTCGAAAAAGTCGTGGTCATGGGCCGTCTCAGGAAACCGCTTGGCCAGTTCCTTGCGCGCAAAATGAAACGCTTCGCCCTCGTGAATGTAGGTATCAATGTGGAAGGTTGTTTTGCGCATGCAGCAATATTAGCCAATGAATCAGGGTAATGCACAAAAATTTATCAATATAGTGCAATAGAAAGTCAATCTTCGCCACTGACGCTTGACCAATTTTCGCCATCATTTGCGGCGGGAGGACGAAAGAAATGTTGGATTCGGATCTTGATCTGAGCTTTGCACCTGTGCGCAATGACGCGCCAAATAGGCTCACGGCAGACCAGATCGCGCACTATAATGCCCAAGGGTTTGTGCAGCCGTTCGATGTCTTTTCCGCCTCTGAGATTACGCAGATCAGGCAGACGGTTGACCGTTACATGACCGATCTGGGCCCAGACGGGGCGTATGGGATCAACTGTTATCAGGCGCGGCTGTCCAGCCTTTGGGATATCGCAACTGACCCGCGCATCCTTGATCTGGTCGAGGACCTGATCGGGCCAAATATCCTGTGTTGGGCAACAGCGATCCTTTCCAAAAAACCCCATGACCCCAAAGCCGTCCCTTGGCATCAGGACGCGTCGTTCTGGGCGCTTAGCCCTGCGCGGACGGTCACTGTCTGGCTGGCCATCGATGATGCGGACGAGGCAAACTCGGCCATGCGCTTTATCCCCGGCACGCATAACAAAGGGGCGCTGCCTGTGGCCGAAACCGAAGGGGCGGCCAATGTCTTTCACAAAGGCACAGCTAACGCGGATGCGATGGGGACACCCTTTACCAACAGCCTGAAGGCGGGCCAGATGTCGTTGCATGCAGATATGCTGGTGCACGGCTCGCTTGCGAACACAAGCGACCGGCGGCGGTGCGGGTTCACCCTGCGGTATTGCCCGCCAGAGGTGCAGATCACCGATGAGGCATGGGCCACAGGGGTCGAGGCCATCCTTTGTCGGGGTGAGGCAGGCAATTGGCGCACACACCCGCGCCCGGACAATGACGACATCACAAAAACCACATCACCCCATGTGGTCGGGAATAACTGAATGAAGATCACTTGGTACGGACACGCGGCTTTTGGGCTCGACCCTGAAAACGGGCCGCGGATCATCACCGATCCCTACACACCCGAAGGCGTCGGCTACGCACCCATCAAGGACAGCGCTGATCTGGTGCTGATCTCTTCTGATGATGATGACGCCCATTGCAGGGCCGACCTGATTGCAGGGAACCCAACGGTCGTGAATGCGCTGACCGTAGCGCAAAACGGCGGAGCCACCAACGCGCTGGGCATCGATATCACGGCAATCGAGGCGGCTGAATGGGACCACCACCCTGAACATGAAGTGCCGGGTCAAAACGGGATGTATCGGTTCACGCTCGACGGGATCAAATGCGCGCATATGGGCGACGTAGGCAACCCGTTGACCGATGCACAGCAGGCGTTCTTTGAAGGGACGGACGTGCTTTTCGCTCTGGCAGGCGGATATCTGACGCTGGAACTGCCTGACCTGATGGGAATGATTCACCGGACACGACCCAAGCTGGTCATTCCGATGCATTTCCGGACGCTGACCTACCGGCCGCGCAACACGATGTGGATCGAAAGCTTCCTCAGCCATTTCAAGGACGAGGATGTCGACTTTGCATTCGGTGCGACACACGATCTGAAAAAAGAGGATTTGCCCGAACGCACCCGCGTTTTGGTGATGGACTACGTGCGCTAAGGCGCGCGAAGAACGGGCGCAAAGCCCACAATTGGGAGGACTAAAATGAAATTCACCACGACACTATTAGCGTCTTCAGCGCTTGCGCTTGTCGCATCAGCGGCCCTTGCGCAAGACGTATCGCGCGAAAATACGGTCATCTTCGACCTCGACCGCACGATTCAGGACCCCGAGAATTTTAACTGGATGACACCGGGCACCAAGCGGATGCACGGCGCGCATCAGACAATGTGGGAACCGCTGTTTATCCTGAACTACGGAACAGGGGAACTCGACCCGTGGCTGGCCACAGGGTTTGAGCAAAACGACGACAGCACCGAATTTACGATTTCGCTGCGTGAAGGTGTCGAATGGTCCGATGGCGAGGCGTTTAACGCCGACGACGTGATCTTCACGGTCAATCTGGCCCTGACCAACGAAGAGATTTCAAGCCGCGAAGCCTCGACCATTCGGGCGCAGGTCGCATCTGTTGAAAAGATGGATGACCAGACGGTTAAATTCACACTCAATAACCCCAACCCGCGTTTCATTGTCGAAAACTTCGGCGTGCGGATCTTTGGATCGTTCCTCATCATGCCAGAGCATATCTGGAGCGGTGAGAACGCAGCCACTTTTGCCTTTAACCCGCCGATTGGGACAGGGCCATACACTTTCACCTCCGCCGCCTCGAACCGCGCGATCTGGGATCGGAACGATGACTGGTGGGGTGCCAAGACAGGCTTCATGGATCTGCCCGCACCAGAGCGTGTGATCTTCCTTGAATCCGGTGGCGAAGAAAGCCGTGCGCAGTTGATGGCGTCAAACCAGCTGGACGCGGCGCAAAACGTCACAATCGGCACGTTCGAGGCTATTCAGGCCCAGAACCCCAATGTGATCGCATGGTATGCCGATTACCCATATGCTGCCGCCGACCCTTGCGCGCGCCAGTTGGAAATCAACACAACCATCGCACCTTGGGACAACGCGAATATGCGCAAGGCTGTGGCCAATATCATCGACCGCAATCAGATCGTGAATGTGGCCTATGAAGGCACGACCGAAGCCAGCCGGACGATGTTCGCGCAATATGGCTCCATGGCGCCATTCATCGACGCGGTTGTTGAGGCCGGCTACGGTCTGCCCGCCGCTGCTGACGTGGACGCCGGTCAGGCCTTGATCGAGGCTGAAGGTTGGAGCCGCGACGGTGACTACTACACCAAAGACGGCGAAACGCTGTCGGTGAACATCCATGTGAATTCGGCCTCAACCGAATACACACGGACCATCGATGTGATCGTTGAACAGCTTCAGCGTGCAGGCATTGATGCCCGCGCCGTGCCTGTTGAAAACGGTGTGTTCTGGGGCGAGGTGCTGCCATTCGGTGCCTATGAGATGTCCTATAGCTGGCTGTCTTGTGGATCAGTGAACGAACCTTGGGCCTCAATGGGCCGCTATACGGTCGCTGATGTCGTACCAGTAGGCGAGCGGTCGCCCGGGTTTAACAACACTGCCCGCTGGGACGGCCCCGCAGCCGAGGCCTATTCGTCAATCATGGCCGATATCGCATCCCGCCCATTGGGTGACGATGCGATCCCCGGTCTGGTGGCCGAGGCCTATCAGCACCTCGATGCCGAAATGCCGTTCATCCCACTTGTTCAGGCCGCCAAGCTGCTGCCCATGAACGAGACCTACTGGACGGGTTGGCCCACTGCGGACAACTACTACAACCATCCGTTCTTCTGGTGGAACCACACCCACCAGATCATCCACAATCTGGAACCGGCTGGAAACTAACGAACCTCCCGAACTGGGCTGGCGGAACGCGAACCGTCAGCCCACTTTTCGCCCCCAACCAACGGGGGCGGTCTGGCAAGGGTGTATGTACGGCCTGTGTACAGCTGGTGTACGCGCCGTGCACACTGGGTGCACTCTTCCCACACCGCCTTTTTGAGGAAGGAACACACCATGGGACGCATCCCACGCGATTATCTGATCAACCGTTTGGTCACGCTTGTGCTGACCATCCTGATCGCGGCGACGATCATCTGGATCATTCCGCGCCTCAGCCCTGTGGACCCAGCCGAGATCGCCCTTGGCCGGATGGCAGCGGGCGCAGGCTCAGTTGCGAATTCCGAAGAAATACTGGCCCAGTTGCGCGCGAATATGGGGATCGATCAGCCCATTCTGGTGCAGTATTTCAAGTATATCAGCGGGGCGCTTGTGTTTGACTTTGGCCTGTCGACCGCGGCCTTCCCGACGCCGGTTTCGACCCTGATCCTGAACGCATTGCCATGGACATTGGGTCTGATGATCCTGTCGCTTCTGATCACCTTTGTGATCGGTAACCTATTGGGCGCATTGATGGTTTGGGACCGCTCGCCCAAGCTGGTGCGGGTCGCGATCCCCGCCGCGATGGTGTTCACATCAATCCCGCCGATCCTGTCGGGCCTCTTGTTGATGTGGGTCTTCGCGGCCAAATTGCAGTGGTTCCCGCTGACGGGGGCCTACTCGATTTTCGTTGAGCCCGGCTGGACGTGGGAGTTCGTGAAATCCGTCCTTCACCATGGGTTCCTGCCCGCACTTTCCATCGTGGTCGTGACCTTTGGGTTCTGGGCGCTGGGCATGCGCGGTCTGATGATCGGGGTGCAAGGCGAGGACTATGTGAAACTTGCCGAGGCCAAAGGCCTGCGCCCGCGCTACATCCTGTACCGCTACATGATCCGCAATGCGATCCTGCCGCAAATCACGGCCTTCGCTCTCAAGATCGGTTTGCTGATCGCGGGGCAAGTTCTGGTCGAACGAATTTTTGCCTACAACGGCATGGGCAAGCTGCTTTACGACGCGATCCTCAATCAGGATTTCCCAGTGATTCAAGGGGTTTCCTTCGTGATTATAATGATCACGGCACTCTCGGTCTTCCTTGTCGATCTGCTATATCCCTTCATTGATCCACGTATCCGGCACGAGGCAAACGCATGAGCACCCAACCCATGACCCGCGCCGAACGCAAGCAAGCCCGCCGTATCAAGCGGTTTGACAACCCATGGCTGAACCCGAAGCTGATGTGGGGTGCAGGCCTGCTTTTGAGTATCCTTGCGGTCGGGATTATCGGTCGTTTCGTCTGGAACCTTGATCTGGTCTTTACCGGCTCAGCGCCACTGCGGTTGCCGCCATTGGGTTTTGAAAACCTGCGTGGACAGGAAGGTGTGTTGGCCCATCCTCTTGGGACTGACGGGGGCGGGCGTGATCTGCTGTCTTTGATCATCATCGGGGCGCCAAACACTTTGTTTGTCGGGCTTTTGGCCTCACTCATTGGGATGTCAATCGGGATTTTCTTTGGATTTTCCGCCGGGTTCATGGGGGGGCGGACAGATGACGTGATCCGCGTCGGTGCAGATGTGATGATCACAATCCCACCGCTCTTGATCCTTGTCGTGTTCCAATCGGCCTTCGGGGATGTCTCGCTGACCATGATGGCGTTGCTTATCGCAGGTTTCGTCTGGCAATCGCCCACACGTTTGATCCGCGCGCAGGTCCTGTCGATGAAGCAATCTGGCTATGTGCAGATGGCGCAGCTTTCCGGCGCGTCCACCAGCCACATCATGTTCCGCGAGATGCTGCCGAACCTTGTCCCATATCTCTTCGGGTCTTTTATCGCGAGTGTGACCACATCTATCGTCACCGCCGTCGGCCTCGAAGTTCTGGGCCTTGGCCCGCAGCGTATTCCGACGCTTGGCCGCACGATTTACGAGGCGATCAACTCTGGTGCTTTGATCCAGAACCTCTGGTGGTGGTGGGGTATTCCGACCCTTCTGCTGGCGATCATCTTTATCGGGCTTTTGCTGATCAACCTTGGGCTTGATGAAGTCTCCAACCCGCGTCTGAGGAAACTGTCATGACCGATAAACCTGTACTGACACTCAAAGACCTGTCCATTGAGTTCCCGACGCCGAAAGGGGTGGTGCAAGCCGTCAAATCGCTCAGCCTTGATATCCATAAAGGTCGCCGCGTCGGTTTTATTGGTGAAAGCGGATCGGGCAAGACCACGACCGCGCTGGCCGTGATGCAGATGCTGGCCGAACCGGGGCGTGTGTCCGGCGGCACAGTGGACCTTGGTGGCACCAATATTCTTGACCTTGATGAGGAGCAGATGCGCCGCGCACGGTTGAGCCGTGTGGCCTATATCCCGCAGGGGGCGATGAATTCGTTGAACCCTGTGATGCGGGTCGAGCCGCAGATGTGGGATGCCATCATTGCACATGAAGGCAACAAGGACCGCGCCGAGTTGCAACGCCGCTCAGACGAGGCCTTGGAAAGTGTGGGCCTGCCCGCCCGCGTTGGAAAGCTCTTCCCGCATGAATTATCGGGTGGCATGAAGCAGCGCGTTTGCATCGCGATGGGGATCATCCTGAACCCCGAGTTGATGATTGCGGACGAACCCACTTCGGCTTTGGATGTTGTCACACAGCGGCAGGTCATCCAGACGCTCAAGGATATCCAAAGCAAGATCGGTTCTGGCTTGATGATGATCGGGCATGACATGGGGCTGATGGCGCAGACTGTCGATGAGCTGGCCGTTCTGAAAGATGGTGAGTTGGTTGAGCATGGAACGGTCCAGCAAATCCTCGAAGCCCCCAAACACCCTTATACCAAAGACCTGATTTCCTCTGTTCCGCTTGTGGGAGGCGAGAGTTTCCTGAACCCCGATGCGCGTGCAGAAGCCCCCAAGCGGGCCAGTTCAGAGCCGTTGTTGCGCTTTGAGAACGTGCGCAAAGACTACGGATCGGTCACGGCACTACATCCGCTCTCGTTCACCTTGCAAGGGGACACGCCGCAGATCATTTCGATCGTAGGGCAATCGGGGTCGGGCAAATCGACGATGGGGTCGATCATGCTTGGGTTCAATCCGCCAAGTCAGGGACAGGTCCTTTATGAAGGGCAAGACATCCAGCGCATGAACGCAGGTCAATCGCTTGAGTTTCGCAAGAATGTGCAGGCGGTTTTTCAGGATCCCTATGCCTGCTTTAACCCGTTCTACCGTGTAAACCATGCCCTGAAGTTCCCGTTCAAACAGTTCGGATTGGCCAAATCAGACGCCCACACGCAACAAGCGATGGAAGAGGCATGCGCCGCCGTCGGCCTTGATCCTGATCTGGTGTTGTCGCGTTATCCGCACCAGTTGTCGGGCGGGCAACGCCAGCGTCTGATCGTGGCGCGCGCGTTGATGCTGTCGCCCAAGCTGTTGATTGCAGATGAACCGGTGTCGATGGTCGATGCATCTCTGCGGGCGACGATCCTGTCGAATATCTATGACCTGAAAGACAAATACGGGATTTCGATCCTCTACATCACCCATGACCTCGCCACGGCCTATCACGTCAGTGACTACGTGATGGTCCTATACAAGGGTCATGTGGTTGAAGCCGGACCGCCCAAAGAGGTGATTGGCGCACCCCAGCACCCCTACACGCAGCTTTTGATCGACTCGATCCCTTGGCCTGATCTGGAAAGATCATGGGGTGATGGGCGTGATGATTGGGACCCAGCAAGGCTTGAAGCGCAGGCAGAGCAAGCTGCAACCGAATACCGTGGCGATGTTCCCGGTTTCGATCTGATCAGGGCCTGACCCAATGGCGGGGCGGTGGCCGTTTACATCTGAAAAGATCGCGTCGCGTCTGACGTTGATCGCTCCACATATTTTCCGCCGGAAGGCCCCGTTGCCCGCGTTCCGTATCATGCCGCTGCCCGCCGCAAGCATTGATGCACCGATTTGTGCTGATCCCGCAGGGTGGGACGAAATCCCCCACTACACCTATTGGGGCGGCGCTGATCTGAACTTTGTGATGAAGAGCCAGTTTGCAGTGCCGGAAGGATGGGATGCTAACCGCCTCGCGCTTTATATGCCACTTGGCGTGATGGGAGATATCTTTAATCACCCAGAGGCGTTGGTGCACATCGACCGTGTGCCAATCGGATCAGCTGACAGGTATCACCATACAATTCCGCTTGATCCCAGCGTGGCAGACGGACGCTCCCATGTGATTTCCTTGCAAGGCTGGACAGGCCTTGCCGGTTGGCCGCCCGACCCCAACAGCAAATCCAAGCTTTTCATGGGCGAATCTGTGCTGGTCGAAGTGAACACCGAATTGCGCGACTTTCACGCACGGGCGACGGCCGTGCTGGATGCGGCCTCACGGCTTGATCCCGAAGGCGAGATACACCAAGGCCTGATCCGCGCGCTTGATCTGGCCTTCAAGGCATTGGACACGCGTGCGCCGCTCGAAGATGGGTTGCACGAAACTGTCGCGCAGGCCCAACAAGTGTTGGAAGCAGAGGTGCGCGCCGCTGGTGAGCCCCGCGAAGTCACTTTGCACGGAATTGGCCATGCGCATATGGATATCGCCTATCTTTGGCCGATTGATCAGATCAGGCTCAAGAACGCGCGGACCTATTCCAATGTTCTGCGCTTGATGGAGGATGATCCCGAGTTCAAGTTCTCGCATTCCCAGCCGCAGCTCTATGCGATGGTCGAAAAGGACTATCCGCAGATTTTCGACCGTATCAAGACCCGCGTCGCAGAAGGCCGGTGGGAGGTCATGGGCGGCATGTGGGTCGAGCCGGACCTGAACATTCCGGGCCCTGAATCGCTGGTGCGGCAATTGATGCTGGGTCGCAGTTACTTCAAGGATCGTTTTGGCGATGTAGAGACACCCTGCCTGTGGCTCCCTGACACATTTGGGTTTCCAGCCCAGATTCCGCAGCTCATGCGCCATGCGGGGCTGAAGTATTTTGTCACTAATAAGCTGAACTGGAACCAGAAGAACAAGGTGCCTTGGTCCACCCATCAATGGGAGGCACTCGATGGCAGTCGTGTGCTGGCCCATATCCTGACCACCCCGCGCGAGGTTCAGTATCTGCCGTTCCCGACGAACTACAAAAGCGATCTGAGTGCTGATGAGGTGTTGGGAACCACCACAGATGCAACTGTCCCTGCATGCCTCACCGACCTGCCAATTTGCTATGGCTATGGCGACGGGGGCGGCGGCCCGACCGATGATCTGCTGGCCAAGGCCCACGCCTATGCACAGATGCCCGGTATGCCGCGCTTCAAAATGTCGACTGTGCGCGCGACATTCGCAGCACTTGAGCAGCACATTGACCAACTCGCTGTTTGGAAGGGCGAGCACTACATGGAAGGGCACCGCGGTGTCCTGACCTCGCAAGGTTGGATCAAGCGCGCCAACAGGCTGGCCGAGCGGGCCTTGCACGAGGCAGAGGCCCTATCAGCGATGGCTGGCCTTACCCCTGATCTGACCGAAGCATGGCAGCTTTTGTGCTTGCAGCAATTCCACGACATCGTGACAGGCACCTCTGTCCCGATTGTTTTTGAGGAGGCGCGCCGCGATTTCACCCGCATCCGCGCAATGGTTGAGACGGCTGCACAAGACGCCGCTGAGGCTTTGCGCGGGCCCGATCCAATGGTGGCGAATACATCGCCCATCAGTGGGCCGCGCATTGTTGCTGTCGATGCAAAGGCCGGGGGACAACCGACACAATCGGGTGAGTTGCTCTATTTTGAAAACCTGCCTGCTTACGGGCTTGTGCCGGTTGCCGATGCAAAGGTTCCGGACGTGCCAGCGACCATCCGACTGGATGCTGGCGGTGCGGTGATCGAAAATGCACTGTTGCGTGTTGTCGTCGATGCCAACGGCCAACTGGTTGAGGTTTTCGACAAAGACCGAGGACGGAATATCCTTCAGCAAGGTATGACTGGCAATGTGCTACAGGCGTTCGAAGATCGGCCGATTTGTTGGGATGCGTGGGATATTGACCCATCCTTTGAAGACCGGATGGATGTCATTGCAGGGGCGAACACGCTTGAGATCATTGAAGATGGCCCGCTGCGCGTAGCCCTGCGTGTCACAACGGCATGGCGCAGCAGCACGATTGTGCAAACGATCAGGCTGACGGCTGTTTCCCGCCGGATCGACTTTGTGACCGAGGTCGATTGGCACGAGCAACACACCTTGGTCAAAGCCGCGTTCCCGACCTGCATTACAGCACCGCAAGCAGAGTTCGATATCCAATGGGGTGTGGTGGCCAGATCAACACAACGCGAATCCTCTTTTGATGCGGCAAGGTTCGAGGTGCCGGCGCAAAAATGGGCGCGGCTTTGTGATGGGGACTATAGCGTGGCCGTGCTGAATGACTGCAAATATGGGTACGACGTTCGTGATGACACGATCCGGATTACTTTGCTGAAATCCTCTACTTCGCCTGATCCGCAGGCTGACCAAGGGCATCATGCCTTCACCTACAGCCTATTGGCGCATGAGGCAGATGATCGGGCTTTGCTGGATCAAGAGGCTTACGCCCTGAATACGCCCGCAAGGATCATCCCGGCGGGTGGCGCAGCCCAACCCAATGCCTTTGTTTCGTGTGATGTGCCGAATGTGATCATCGAAACGCTCAAGCCAGCCGAAGACGGCCACGGCGTAATCCTGCGCGCTTTCGAGGCCCATGGTCAGGCGGCAACGGCGACGTTGCATTTTGCGCAGCCGGTGAAACATGCGGAACTTGTATGCTTTGATGAGACCAGCACAGAGGCATTGGCTGTTTCGGGTAACAGTGTTTCGCTTGCGTTCAATCCATATCAGATTGCCAGTCTGCGCGTTGTGACCGGGTAGCATTGTTGAAACGTTAGGTCATTCTACGCGAAAGACCCCCATAAACGCTTCACAATCGGTCAATCTGCGATACGGTGATCCAAACGCTTTTGGGAGGAAGCATCTTGTCAGATCAGGATCGTCCATGGACGGCCCATTACGGGGCGTCTGTTCGCAAGACTATCGACACTTACGATTACAACACGATCGGTGACTTCATCAGCGCCAAAGCCGAAAAATTCGGCAAGCTGCCTGCATTCACGACCGTTCTGCCAAACGGCATGAACGGGACACTTAGCTATCAACAAGCTGATGAAATGTCGGATGCATTGGCAATCTACCTGCGTGACGGGATTGGGCTGAAGACCGGAGATCGGGTTGCAATTCAGGTCCCCAATTGCCTGAGCTATCCACTCGCGGCTATGGCTGTCTTTAAGGCCGGATGTGTCCTGGTCAATGTGAACCCGCTTTATACCCCGGAGGAGATGGTCAAGCAGTTCAAGGATGCTGAACCTGCTGCGATCGTCATCGTGGATATGTTCAGCGACAAGCTGCAAGAGGCGATGCAAGAGTATCACTTTGACAATGTCATCGTGACCCGTGTTGCGGAATTTCTGCCAGCCATGCCCCGCGGAATTGTGGGTCTGGTTCAGAAATACTGGGACAAGACGATCAAGCCGATCACGTTTAACCATGTCCGGCTGCCTGATGCCATCAAGCAGGGGCGGGCCAACCATGATCATATGCATGCTGTGCTTGAAGGTTACCGTGCAGACCTTGGCCCCGATGACGTCGCTTGTTTGCAGTATACGGGCGGCACCACAGGCGTGGCAAAAGGTGCAATCCTGACCCATGGCAATATTCTGATGAATATGGCGCAGGTGATGGAGCTGATCGAAAACCTAGAAGAGGGTAAAGAGGTCGCGATGACGGCTTTACCGCTTTATCACATCTTTGCCTTCACCGTGAATTTCCTGGGCTTCTATTCGATTGGCGCCCGCAACATCCTGATCCCGAACCCGCGCCCGTTGAGCAACCTCAAGCGTGCGTTTGAGAATTACAAAATTACATGGCTGAGCGGCGTGAACACGCTTTTCAATGGCTTGAACGGCGAAATCTGGTTTCAGGATACGCCACCCAAGCACCTGAAATTCGCCTCTGCTGGCGGTATGGCTTTGCAAGGTGCTGTGGCCCAACGATGGGAAGAGGTCACGGGCAAGCCCGTTCTTGAAGGTTATGGCCTGACGGAATCCTCACCGGTGCTGACCTTTAACCCGTTTGGGCAAACCCGTTTGAATTCAATTGGTGTGCCGCTTCCTTCGACGGAGGTGAAATGCGTCGATGAGGATGGCAAGGACGTGCCGCAAGGTGAGCGCGGTGAGATCATTGCCCGGGGTCCTCAGATCATGAAGGGTTACTGGAACAAGCCCGAAGAAACCGAAAAGACCATTCAGAACGGGTGGCTGTTGACCGGCGACATCGGGGTGATGGATGCGGATGGCTATTTCCGCGTTGTCGACCGCAAGAAAGATATGATCCTTGTGTCAGGCTTTAACGTCTACCCCAACGAAGTCGAAGACGTGATGGCTGCGCATGAAGGTATCGAAGAAGTTGCCGTCATCGGTGTGCCAGACAACGCCAGCGGTGAAGCCGTGAAAGCCTTTATCGTTAAGCGTGATGAGGATCTGAGCAAAGACGCCGTGCGCGCCTACTGCAAAGAGCATCTGACAAATTACAAGGTGCCCAAACTGGTCGAATTCCGCGAAGAGCTGCCGAAGTCCAATGTAGGCAAGATCCTACGCAAGGATTTGCGGGCCGAAGAATTGGCCAAGGCTGAAATGACAGAAGGGCAGGTGTAAGATGGTCGGACCACTCGAACAGGCGATCCTCGCTCTGATGATTTTTGTGATCATGTTGGGAATGGGCGCGTCGCTTACGCCACGTGATTTTACTTTGGCGCTCAAGCGGCCATACGGGCTGTTTATCGGTGTCATGTCGCAGTACGGTTTCATGCCGCTGATCGGTTTCATTCTGGCGACAACCCTGCCTGTGAATGACACGATCAAGATCGGTATCCTGATCATGGCATGTATGCCGGGTGGCACGACGTCGAACATCTTTACCTATTTTTCTAAGGGCAATTTGGCCCTGTCAGTCTTGATGACTGTTACCTCGACTGTCTTCGGGGTCATTCTGATCCCCATTGTTCTGGTGCTCTATGCCGGTGCTCTGGATCTCGAAATCCCGCGCGAAAATATCATCGCCACCCTTGTCTTGCTGTTGGTGCCTGTGGGGATCGGGATGATCTTGCGCAAGCTCAATGCCAATATCGGCGCAGTCACCGAGTTTATGGGCTCGCTCTTGGCGGTGTTCTTTATCGTGTTCCTGATTGTTTCGTGGATTCCACGGAATTGGGAATTCCTTTTGGGCACAACATGGGGGACTTATTTCGGTGCGATCACCTTGGGTCTTTTCGGATTTGCGCTGGGCTATGGCTTTTCTGCTTTGCTGCGTTTGCACCCGCGCAATGCACGCACCGTTGCGCTTGAGACGGGTATCCAAAACGGCCCATTGGCGATTGCGATTATTGCCTTTACGTGGAGCGGGGCCGAAGCGCAGCCCGTCATGGCGGTACCGGTGCTCTATTCCCTGTTCATCGTGATCACCTCTACCATGATTACGATGTGGTTTCGCCGGATCAACACCGCGAACGAACAGCCACTCCCGAATGGATTGCTCTAGCCGCGGATTGACCTCGGTTTGGAACTCATTGAAAACGGCGGTACTCCCGCCGTTTTTGCTTTTGAAGGGCCCATCATGCGCACGGTTTTAATTACAGGCACTGCTGGTTTTATCGGCTTTCATCTTGCGCAACATATGCTGGATGAAGGGTTCCGCGTGGTCGGCTATGACGGGATGACAGACTACTACGATGTCGCGTTGAAACAACGCCGTCATCAGATCCTTTTGCAGAACCAGAATTTCAGCTGCACAGAAGGCATGCTGGAGGATAACGCGCTACTCTCAAAGGTCTGCGCCGAAGCTGATCCTGATATCATTGTGCATTTGGCCGGTCAGGCCGGTGTGCGTTACTCGCTCGAGAACCCGCGCTCGTATATGGAATCCAATGTGATGGGCACATTTAACGTGATCGAGTGCGCACGGCGTCACGCGGTCGATCATCTGCTGATGGCCTCGACGTCGTCGGTTTATGGGGCCACGACCGAAATGCCATTCATGGAAACCAAAGCTGCCGATACGCCCCTGACGCTCTATGCTGCCACCAAGCGTGCGAACGAGCATATGGGCCATTGCTATGCCCATCTGTGGAAGATCCCGACGACGATGTTTCGCTTCTTTACCGTCTATGGTCCATATGGACGGCCCGATATGGCGCTTTTCAAATTCGTGAAAGCCGGATTGAACGGCGATCCGATTGACGTTTACGGCCATGGGCAACAGGCCCGCGATTTCACTTATGTGACCGATCTGGTGCGTGGTATTCGCATGTTGGCTGACACGCCGCCTGTCCAACCTGACACTCCTGACGATATTCACGAAGCTGATAGCCTTTCGCCCGCCGCACCTTTCCGGGTGGTGAATATTGGTAACGGGACCAAAGTACCCTTGATGGCCTTCATCGCAACAATCGAGGATGCGTTGGGTATGGAGCTGAACAAAAACTTTATGGAAATGCAAAAGGGCGACGTCACAGAGACTTGGGCGGACAACCGTCTTTTGCAACATCTGACAGGATATGCTCCTCAAACGGATGTCACGACAGGCGTGCGTGCCTTTGTTGCATGGTACCGCGACTATTATCGCGTTTAGCCTTCCAATTTGCTTTAGGCCTTCTGTAAGAACGAGTGATGAGATGATTTTGGTGGAAACGCTATGAAGATTGCGATGATCGGCACGGGATATGTCGGCCTTGTTTCCGGGGTTTGCCTGTCCGACTTTGGGCATGAGGTTGTCTGCGTTGACAACAATCCCCAAAAGCTTGCGCTGCTTGCACAAGGCAAGACCCCAATCTTCGAGCCAGGGCTTGATGTGTTGATGGCTAAGAATGCTGCTGCCGGGCGGCTATCTTTCACCGATGATCTGGCTCAGGCAACGCTGGGCGCAGATGCGGTCTTTATCGCTGTCGGCACCCCCAGTCGCCGGGGCGATGGTCATGCAGATCTGACCTTTGTGTTCAGTGCCGTGCGGGAAGTTGCACAGGCCCTTCAGCAGCCAACGGTCATTGTGACCAAATCCACCGTCCCGGTCGGCACTAATCAGAAGGTTGCTGAAATCCTCGCTGAGGAACGGCCTGATCTTGCATGCGATGTCGTCTCGAACCCAGAATTCCTTCGCGAAGGTGCTGCAATTGATGACTTTATGCATCCTGATCGGGTGGTGATTGGCGTAAATTCAGACCGCGGGGCAGAGGTCTTGCAAGAGATCTATCGCCCGCTTTCGCTGCGCGACTACCCTGTCATGACGACTGACCTCGAAACCGCAGAAATGATCAAATACGCTGCAAACGCGTTCCTCGCGACGAAAGTGACGTTTATCAACGAGATCGCGATGCTATGCGAAAAGACCGGAGCCGATGTGAAGGATGTGGCGCTTGGTATGGGGTATGACAGTCGCATTGGCCCGCGGTTCCTTCAGGCTGGGCCGGGCTATGGTGGATCCTGTTTTCCCAAAGACACCATGGCCTTGGCACGTATTGGACAAGACAATGCCGCGCCTTTGCAGATTGTCGAGACGGTCATCAAGGTGAATGAAGAAATCAAGCGCCAGATGATCGAAAAGGTGATCGATCTTTGCGGTGAAAAGCTGCGCGGCAAGACGATCACGGTCCTAGGGCTCACGTTTAAGGCTGATACGGACGACATGCGGGATGCCCCGTCCTTGACGGTCGTGCCAACGCTGGTGGGTCGTGGGGCCGATGTCCGTGTTGTGGATCCGCAAGCCTTTCGTGAGGCGGATGAGATGCTTCCAAATGTGACGTGGTTCGACGATCCCTATCGGGCCGTTGAAGGCGCGCATGCTGTTATCATCCTGACCGAATGGAACGAATTCCGCGCCCTTGATCTACGGGAAATGGCCAACCGGATGGCAGCGCCGCGTATGGCCGATCTGAGAAACATGTATTCATGCGACCGCGCCATTGATGCGGGGTTTGAGGCATATGTGGGTATGGGACGTCAAAAGCATTTGCCTGCTTGAGCAGCACTCAGGGAAAGCCACATTCGCCGCACATGCATTTGTTGGGCGATTGAAAGACTGACTTGATCCAGTCGCGCGCGGCCACAATCGCAGGGTCATTTTTGCGCGTTTCGTAAAACAGGAACCAAAGCTCCCGATTCACCATGACCGGTTCGCCTTCGCGCGTTGCCAGCTGCAAGTTCGGATAGTTTCGCGCCATGCATGTTGGTGAAAGGCAAGAAATGCCGGCAGAAATCGCTCCGCTTGCGATGGCCTGATAGGAATCCAGCCTGAACATAGGTTCAGTCGTGAAATGCCGCTTGGCAAGTTCGACCTCGGGGAGTTTCAGATAGTCCACCTGATCGGGTAGCCCGACCCAGTTTTTTGGATCACCGCCCTTCGGCGTAAAGACCCCCACGGGGCAATTGGCCAGCTTAAAGCGCGCGATCCCTGGTGTGTCGGGACGGGTCAGGCGCAAAGCAATATCAGCCTCACCGCGTTCAACGGCCGTTGTCTTATCGCTTGCGTCGATGAGTAACTGTGCATGTGGGTGGTTCGCACGCCACTTATCAAGTGCAGGCGAAAGGAAGTCACTGATCACGAAGGATAGGGTGTTTATCCTTATTGAGCCTGTAAAGTCGGCCTGATTTTCAACGCTCTTGATCGCAAAACCCACACCTGTTTGCGCGTTTTCGGCAATCCGCACCAATTCCTCGCCCAGGGCGGTAAGCTGCCATAGGTTGCCTGAAGGCAAGAAAATCGGATGACCGAGTTCATCAGAGATCGTTTCGATGTGACGGGCCACTGTGCTGCTTGTGACGCCAAGGGCGGCAGCGGCGCGACGATATGATCCGTTCTCGGCAACTGCCAGAACAGTCTGGAGCTGGGCCCATGATCTGAAGACTTGGTTTGCCACAATGCTTTCCTTACCAGCGAAGCGGGTCGGTTTGGCAATTTTTGTTATACTAACTGCAGGGTAGCAACATTTATTAGATGGGGGTGTGAAATATTTGCTATATTTGTTGCGGAAGCGTTTCGTTAACCATGCGATATCCACTCACGGAGCAGCGTCGGCCAACCGCTGTCCTCTCGTAACTTTGCCCGGTTATTGATTGATGGACGCGTGTTGCCGACGACTAGCTCTTCAAAATCCCGTTCAGCACCATTTCGACATGCGCGTCAAAATACGCATCGCGATCAAGTTTTTCCCGATGACCAAACATCATACTGTGCAATGCAAAGAAGATCGCTGGGGCAATGACGACTTGTGGATTTTGCAGGATTGGCGTGTTTGACACTTCGCCCCTGACGACACCACGCTTAAGGATACGTCCAAGTAGGGCCGTGCCCCGTTGAATTGCAATCTGATGATAGCTGTCGACAACTTCAGGAATGCGGCTGCCTTCGGCGATGAGAATGCGCAGGAGGGTCTGCGCGTGTCCCTCGGTGAACCTTTCGTAGATGCTTGTCAGCAAACGTATCAGCACCTCGCGGGTGCTGCCATCGAACCCATCGAGTGCGGATTCATTTTCGGCCATGACTTCAACGACATATTTTTCGATCGCGGCGAGAAACAGTGCCTCTTTGGATGGATAGTAAAGGTAGACGGTCCCCTTTGCGATGCCCGCAGATTTTGCAATCCGTTCAAGCTTTGCGCCTGTAAAGCCGTGCTCTGAGAACTCTTTGATTCCTGCTTCGATGATCTCCGAAGGGCGGGCATCTTTGCGTCGTTGGACTTTGGGGCGTTGTGCTTGTTGCATGGTCAGTTTCTTAAGGTAGTCCGTCGCCTGGTCAAAGTGCTGTCGTCAAAGCGGTGCCTTCCAAAGCAATAATCATCCGATTGCTGCAACGCCGCGTATCACGACTATACAGAATATACTTTACTGACCCAACAGTCAGTAGTAAATGACTCGCAAGTCATTAAATAAGGAAGCACCATGCGGAAAGTTATCAGGTTCATCGCAACTGCGATCCGGGAACTGTTTTGGATTGCTGCCGCCGTCGCGATCGTTGCGGGTGGGTATTTTGGCTTTCAGTACCTTGGCGAGAATCGAGAAATCGTCGAAGCAGAGCCCGCTGCGCGTCCAATCACATTGGTCGATACTGCCTCCTTTGTTCCTGTCGATGGTCCGCTGCCAATTCGTGGTGAGGGGTTTGTCGAGCCCTTCCGCACCGTTGCTCTGTCTGCCCCGACTGGCGGGCGCATTGTCATGTTGCATCCAGCGATCACAGATCGCGGGACATTTGAGGCTGGCGAAGTGCTGGTTGAAATCGATGCCAGCAATGAGCGTGCGCAGATCAGTCAGGCAAGAGCATCAATTGCTGCGACAGAAGCACGGTTGGATCTGATCGGGACCCAATTGGATCGCGCAAGCAACCTGCTGGAGCGGAATGCAATTTCGCAAGCCGCTGTAGATGATCTTTTGGGTCAACAAGACGAAGTGCGCGCAAATCTGGAAGGCCAACGTGCGCAGCTGGCTTCTGCTGAAATCGCCCTTGAGAACAAGATTGTGCGCGCCCCCTTTAGCGGTAAAGTGCAGACCAAAGAAGCCGAGATCGGCAATGTTGTTGCCGGTGGAGCCCCGATTGCGCGCATCTACACCGATGATCAGATGGAGGTCAGCGTCGCAATACGCGAAAGCGATGCTGCGCTGATCCCCGGACTGTTTGAAGGCAGCCCCGCACCTGCAACAGTGTCCATCCAGTTTGCGGGTGTTGCAAAGGAATGGAGCGCAGAGGTCGTACGTATTGATCCCGCTCTTGATCCGCAAACACGCACGCTGACCGCGACGGTCGCGTTGCGGGAACGGGCTGAAACCTCACAGCCCCTCGCATCAGGCGCTCCTCCGGCGTTGATCAATGCTTTTGCAGAGGTGGTGATCGATGGCATTGAACCTGATGCCACCTATGCCATCCCCTCGACCGCGTTGCGTGGTGGGGACAGCGTGTGGTTGTTGCGCAACGAGACTTTGGTCATTCACCCGGCTTCCCTGATCCACGTCGATGGTGAAACGTCATTTGTTCGGATTGCCGATCTGGAAGCTGAGGATCGGCTCATCCTGACAACGCTCGCAGCACCGCAGCCGGGCAAAATGTTGCGCGATATCAATGACGAGGCCCGCACCTCGTTGAACGACGAGTAGGGCCGCCTCGATGAACGCTGCAATCAAATGGATGACCGAACATCCCGTCGCTGCATGGCTGTTGATGATCTTGCTGGTTGGTATGGGCGCGATAACCGCCAGCAATCTGCCGCAAAAAACCTTTCCAGAATTCTCTCTGGATGCTGTCTCCATTTCCGTCAGCTATCCCGGTGCCTCCCCGTCCGAGATTCAGGCCAGCATCGTCCAACCGATTGAAGATGAGTTGAGCGGTGTGGACGGCATTGATGACATCACCGCCAATATCTCTGAAGGGCGCGGTGGCGTGAACGTCACTTTCCTTGATGGCGAAGACATTGAATCCAAACTGGCCGAGATCAAGACAGAGATTGACGGGATCAATGTCTTTCCTGAAGACGCCAACGATCCGGTGGTGGTGCGTGCAGATAACTCGAGCCGGGTCCTTGAGATTGCCTTGCATGGGTCGGCCAGTGAACGGGTTCTCAAAGAAGAAGCGCGCCGCCTGAAAGATGAACTGACGTCTTTGAACGGCATTTCATTTGCCGAAGTGGCAAATACCCGTGACTACGAAATTAGCATTGAAATCGACCGTAACACCCTGCGCGCCTATGGGATGACGCTTGACGAGGTTGCGCGCGTTATTGGTTTGAACTCGCTTGAACTACCGGGCGGGTCCATCGAAACTGACAGCTTGTCGATCCCGATCAGGACTTTGGGTCGCAACTATACGCGGGCCGATTTCGAGAACATTGTCGTTCGGTCGAATGCGACGGGTGCGCAAGTCTTTTTGCGCGATATTGCAACTGTCACAGACGGATTCGAAGACAGTGACCTGTCTTCCAGCTTCAACGGTGATCCATCGGTTTCGGTAAATGTCTACCGTGTGGGCGATGAACAGATACTGCGGATCGTGGAGCTGGCGCAGGATCACTTGCGCAACGAGTTTCGTCCGTCCCTTGAGCAAGGGATCGAAGCAACAGTCTGGCAAAACGAAGCAACTCAGTTGCAAAGCCGGATTGATCTGCTGACCAAGAATGCGTTCGTCGGTCTGGCGCTTGTCATCCTGTGCCTGGCCCTGTTTCTCGATATCCGTCTGGCTTTCTGGTCTGCTGTGGGTATCGGGATCAGTTTTGCGGCGACCTTTATCGTGATGGGCGCTCTGGGCATGTCGATCAATATGATTTCGCTCTTCGGGTTTATTCTTGCGATCGGGATCGTGGTGGACAACGCAATCGTTGTTTCAGAAAATATCTACAAGAACGGCGAACGCGGCCTGACTCCGCTTGAGGCCGCGGTGAAAGGGACACAGCGGATTGCGGTTCCTGTGATCTTTTCAACGCTGACAACATTGGTGGCATTCTGGCCGCTGTTGCAAATGCCCGCGCCGCTTGGGTCGTTTCTGGGAGATATCCCGACCGTCGTCATGATCGTTCTGACCCTGTCGATGCTTCAGGCGCTGCTGATCCTGCCGCGCAATCTTGCCAAACTTGAGATTGGTCCGGACTATCGGCCCAATCTGGTCTTTCGGTTCATTGGTGGTATTCGAGGGGTCATCGACCGAGGTCTGAAGTGGTTTATTCGCTATCCTCTGGACGCGATGCTCCGGTTCTGTGTGAACCGTATCTTCATCCCGATAGCGGGCGTCATCGCCCTGATGATGCTGACAATCGGATTGATCTCCTATGGCTATGTCCGCTTCAGCTTTTTCCCTGAGATCCAGGGGGAGTTCGTGACAGCCGCGGTTGAAATGACAGACGGCACCACGTTTGAGCGCACAGAGACTGTCACCGAGGATCTCCGGTTGGCCGCTTTGCGCGCAGGTGAGCGTTTGCAAGAAAGCCTGCCAGCGGATGCGCCCGCTGTCGTTGTCGGCCAGTATACCGTTGTCGGTATAGGCGCCGGTGGTGGTGGCCCCGTTGGAGGTGCGCCACCTGTCTCGCCCACTATCGCGCAAGTGGTTGTCGAAGTGACAGAAGCCTCTGCGCGCGATTGGGAAACGGCGGCTTTTGAACGGCTTTGGCGTGAAGAAGTCGGTGAAATTGCCGGCGTGAATACGCTGACCATTTCATCATCATTGGTGGACGCAGGCGACGCGATCTCTGTTCAGCTGTCATTGCCGGGTGATGCGGATATTACGCCGATTGTCGATGAGTTGCGTGAAGGCTTGGCTGCCATTCCGGGTGTCTTCCAAATTCTTGATGATAACTCATCGGGCAAGTTGGAATACACACTTTCACTCAAGCCCGAGGCACGACTTTACGGACTGACCCTTCAGGACCTTGCACTGCAAACCCGCAACGGCTTCTTCGGGATTGAAGCGACCACCGTGCAGCGTGGCCAAGACAATGTTGCCGTCGTTGTCCGCTATCCTGCCGAGGATCGTGATAGCCTTGCTGATCTGCTTGATACGCGGATTGCGACAGCCACGGGTGATCTCATTCCGCTTGCAACAGTTGCCGCGCTAGACGAGGCGATTGCCCCGTCCGAGATTTTGCGTCGCAACGGGCGACAGGTCACAACCGTGACGGCAGATGTCGATGAAAGTATCATTTCGAACGGAGAGGCCAATCGGATCATCCGTGAAGACCTATTGCCGCCATTGCTGGATGCCAATCCCGGTCTGGACGCAAGTTTTGGCGGTGAGCAGGAAACCCAAGGTGACGCGCAGGCGGCATTGGGGCAAGCACTGGGCATTGCGATGTTTGTGATCTTTGCCTTGCTTGCATTGATTTTCCGCAGCTTTGTGCAACCGATCGTCGTGATGCTTGCCATCCCGCTTGGATTGATTGGGGCAGTGACCGGCCACTTGATTCTGGGCATTCCACTTGGGTTGCTGAGTTTCTTCGGGATCATCGGTCTGGCAGGCGTTGTCATCAACAACAGCCTTGTGATGATTGACCTCTACAATGAGTATCTTGCCAAAGGTTACGCGGTGAAGGATGCCGTTGTCGAAGGCACAAAGGATCGCTTTCGTCCGATCCTGCTGACGTCTGTGACCACGTTTCTTGGTGTCTATCCACTCATCATGGAAACATCCCTGCAAGCACAGTTCCTGATCCCGCTTGCTGTATCAATCGGCTATGGCGTGCTGATCGGAACTGTCGTGATCGTCTTTGCAATTCCGGCCGTGTTCATGCTGGTGCATCACATTACGACCTTCGTGAAGTTTGTTGCGGGCGGCCTTGCAGGCGGCACTCCATCGGCCTTGCAGGGCCAAGATGCGTCAAGCCAGATGCAGGCGACAGAGCAACTCCCACACCCACCGCTCAAAGCAGCAGAATAAGGCGCGCGTCACTTAAGGGCGCGTGCCAGGAATGCTTTGGTTTCAGGCCGTTCAGGTGTCACAAAAAGTTTGCTCGGCGGCCCTTCTTCGATGATCTTGCCGTCTTTGAGAAAGCAAACCTTGTCAGCGGCCTGACGTGCGAACTCCATCTCGTGTGTGGCCAGAACCATCGTCATGCCTTCGGTCTTGAGCTGGAGCAACACATCAAGCACTTCGCCCACAAGCTGCGGGTCAAGGGCCGAGGTGATTTCATCAAACAGCATCACTTCGGGTCGCATGGCAAGTGCACGCACGATTGCAACGCGTTGTTGCTGACCGCCTGACAGCTGATCGGGGTAGTTTCCCATCCGGTCGGCCAATCCGAACCGCTCGAACAGCGTTTCAACCTCGGGCTTGAGATCGTCGCGCCTACGGTTTCTGACCAATCGCGGTGCCAGCATCGCGTTTTCGAGTGCAGTCATGTTCGGAAACAGGTTGTAGCTTTGAAAGACCATCCCGATCCGGGACCTGACACTCTGGGGATCAAGGCCCGGAACAGTGATATCCTCGCCCTCAAGCCGGATTTCCCCGTCTTCGATGGGTTCCAGCAGGTTGATGCATCGCAGCAGCGTCGATTTTCCTCCGCCGGATGCACCGATCAGGCAAACCATCTGGCCTTCCTCGACATTCAGCGTGATTCCGTCACAAACGGTGGCATTCCCAAACCGTTTGACCACATCGCGCAGTTCAAGCTTTGCCATTACCGCCGCTCCTGTCTTTGCTTGGCCATCAGGTAATCGGCATAGCGGGTGGCAGGGATCGTCACGATCAGAAAGATGATCGCTGCCCCGACGTAGGGTGTGAAATTGGCCAACAACGACTTGAAGACGCCCGCTTGGCGGAAAATCTCGACCGGACCAATGAAGCTTAGCAGTGAGACATCCTTTTGAAGGGCAATCAGCATGTTCATCTGGGCGGGCACAACGTTGCGGATCGCCTGAGGCAAAACCACGTAGCGTGTGACGTGTTTTTCTGACAGGCCCAAAGAAAGCGCCGCGGCCCTCTGGCTGTGGTGGACACTGTCGATGCCAGAGCGAAAGATTTCAGCAACATAGGCTGAATAGGTCAGGATCAGGGCCAATGATCCCCAGATGTAGGGCGAATTCCACGGGCGGGGCAATCCAAGGCCGGGGATGCCGAAGCCGATCAGATAGACCGTCAGGATGACCGGTATGCCACGAAAAACATCTGTGAAGGCCGCCCCAAAGATGCGCAGCGGAAACAGGGCCGGTGATTTTGTATCCCGTGCAAGGGCGATGAGCAGACCAAGGATGGCAATTGCGGGCGCCGACCAGAGAAAGATCATGATGTTGATCTTGAAAGCCTCAAGCAGCTTGGGAAACGTATCAATCAGTGTTTGGCCGTTAAAGAAACTGCGTTGCACCTTTTCCCACCCCGGGGTCATCGGGACGAGCACAATGATCGCAAGCACGACCAGCACGGTGCTGGTCGCTGCGATGATCAAGGACCGCTTGCGCTGGGCAGCCTCATAGCGTTGGCGGCGGGTCATGCCCGCCGCTGCTTTGTTTGACATTCTTGTTGTCGCCTATTCGATCACTGGGACGCCAGTCGCATCTTGCAGCCATTCAGCTTCGATGGCAGCCAGTACGCCACTCTCGGTCATTGCTGTCAGGGCTTCATCAACACAGGCTTTCAACGGGTTGCCCTCTTCCATCAACAGGCCGAATTGGTCGGGGTTGTCGCTTTGGTCGGGTGCAAACTGTCCAATCACCGCCGAGCCTTCGATCATCACGGCTGACAAGAACAATGCCGTTGGGAGGTCGAACAAAGCGGCGTCAATCTGGTTCGCGCTCATCGCGGCGTTCACGTCGGCATTGTCGCCATAGAGCAGTGGGTCACTATCGGGTTGCACAACGCTGGCCAACTTTGGCACAGCTGTCGTTGACCCAACCGCCCCCCATTTCAGTGAACGCAGTGCCTCGAGCGTTGGTTCGGTTCCGACGGCACCGGGGCTGACCAGAACGGCCATAGGTGCAGTATAGTATGGTAGTGAGAAATCGACGACCTGATCACGCTCTGGCGTGATCGAGTATTGCTGCATGTTGAAGTCAAAGTTCTTTGCGCCCGGCTGGATCGCCTCATCAAACGAAGAGCGCACCCACTCAACATCTTCGGCGGCAAAACCCATTTCCTCGGCCAGAGCATAGGCAACGGCAGCTTCAAAGCCTTCACCGCTTTCGGGCGCATCATTCAAGACCCAAGGGTAGTAGGCGGGGTTGCCGGTTGCGATGGTCAGTTTGCCATCAACAAGCGTTTTGTCTGCGGCACAATGGCCACCTGCAAATACGGCTGTGGACGCAAGTGTCAGTGCGACTGTCAAAGTGATCGTTTTTTTCATATTGGAACCTTCCCAGTGGAATACCTGCCAAACGATATGGCGGTAG
>CAYLMZ010000020.1:0-30281 GCA_964385035.1 uncultured Loktanella sp. | reverse complement strand
TCCGCGTGCCACGCTCAAACAGTGTCAGCTTCAGGGCATCTTCGAGCAACGATATTTGTCTGCTCAGCGTCGGTTGCGTTTGTTTCAATGCCCGTGCCGCAGCAGACAGCGACCCAGTTTCTACCGTCGCCAAGAAAGCCCGGATGTGGTTCCAGTCGAATGATACGGAATCCCAGTTCATGGATTTTTCTATATCTACAATCAGGATTTCGTCAATTCTATTTGTTTTTCGTATGGAGCAAAAGCGGCAAAGAAGGTTTGACCTTCGTTGCTTCAACCTCGCTCGCACAGCACGTTCAATGCGAGCGCGAAACTCTGAAAAGGCGAACACTATGTTCCGAGAACAAGACACGGAAAGCACTGGCGACGTCATCGCACGTCTCTGGATCTTCACTTTCTTTACAATGATATTTCGTGACCTGCATGAAATGGCGGTCGCCAGCACCATTGAAGGAATCCTGTCAGGTACATTCGAAGGTAACCCCGTGACTGACCTCGGGTTGGTTGTCGGCGGAGGAGTACTGGTTTTGATGCTGGTGACATTTGTACTGTCAACCACCTTGAAACCTTACGCTGCGAGACGCCTCAACCTGACCATCGCACCACTGGCGGTAGTGGGTGGGTTCTACCTCGTGCCAAACGATCCGGACGACTACTTGCTTGCAGCTGTAACAACCGCAGGCTTGCTTGCGATTGTCGTGATCAGCTTTTTGTGGCGTACCAAAGGGCCGCGCAGCGTGTCCGGCGAGGTGGGTCATGCCGTATGATGCTCGTTTCAAGGAGTCCAATGCACCGGCGGCGCAAGTCATTCCAGTCTGGTCCCGGTCTTTGGGTAGCTGGACCTTCTCCCTGGGCCGGAAGCCATTCGATGCCCATGAACTTGAGGGGCACTATGACAAGGAGTCGGACACATGGCACGCGACGATCTCTAAGTTGGGTTTCGAAGGTGCATATACCGATCTCATTCGTCGAGTGCTATCAGCAACACCCGTTAGACCAGTGAATCAAGCGCTGCAAGTTCTGGATGCAGGCATTGGTACGGGAGCAATGTCCGCAGCATTCGCGGACAACTATACTGGCCCAACTAAGCTGACGGGAATTGATGTCTCAGTGGACATGCTCAAACAGGCAAAGCAACACCTCAATCACGGCCACCTTTCGCCGCGGTTTTTGCAAGCCGATGTGCAGAGCCTGCCGTTCGCTGACGGTACATTTGATGTCGTCCTTGTCGCGCACGTACTGGAACACATGGCCAACCCGAAACGGGCCTTGGCTGAACTCCATCGCGTTCTAAGACAGGGCGGTATTCTGATTGCGTGTGTGACCCAACGGTCATCTGCGGGTGCATATATCCAGCTCAAATGGCGTACGCATCGTGTCGATATCTCAACCGCACGGGGATGGCTGTGGGATTGTGGCTTTACTGCTGTAAGCGCCTTTCCTTTTCGGGCTGGAAGCAAAGCAAGTCGCCTGAGCCACGGATACGTCGGGCAAAAAGCCGGCCAACTCTTTCAATTACATTGCGAATAGGGCCAGATATGTCACATTCTTCCGAAATATTTTGGGACCGCTGTTCCACAAAATATGCAGCAAAACCCATTGCTAATCCATCTGCGTTTGAAGCCAAACTCAGTCATGTGCGAACGCTCTTAAGGCCAACCGATTATGTCCTTGAAGTGGGATGTGGCACTGGCGGTACCGCCCTGAAATTAGCCGCGTCATGTGCGCATGTCACAGGGTCCGATATCTCAGAGAAGATGAATGCTTACGCCCGGTCTAAGAAAGGGCAGATGGATGTGCGGAATGTACTGTTTCTACATGCCGCTGCGGAGCGCCCCATTTGTGGTACGCCGTTTGACACCGTTATGGCGTTTAACCTGATGCACCTTTTGCCAGACCTGCCAGCGACACTGCGTTCGATCCACGCTCGATTGAAGCCAGATGGTTTGTTCATCTCCAAGACGGTTTGCCTCAAAGAGCGGAACATTGGCTTTCGCGGGATGATCCGCGCGCTGAGGGCGCTGCGGATCGCACCTGACATAAAGCTGCTCTCGCAAGTTGAATTGATGAATCACATCGAGCGAGCTGGTTTTGAAATCGTTGAAACCCGCTATTTTGGGGACCAATCGTGTGATCCGTTCATTGTGGCGCAGCGCAATGACTAGCCTCGCTCAGACCAAAGACAACGGCTATGATACTTTCCTCCCGGATCGCCAGTATAGCCTGAACAAGATAGCATTAATCTGGGCGCTCGCTGCCGTGCCAATGCCAGTTCTTGCGTTTCTTATCGCTCCCACGATCCCAACATCAAGCACGGCGCATGCCGTGCTGGTCGTGTGGTACCTCATGATCGCAGGTATGATATGGCAGTTCATTTTGTCGCTCATCCTGCTCCATGAAGAATGTGGTCTGCAAAACTGGGAGGCGATCAAGGCGCGTATTTGGCTGCAAGCCCCGCAAGACCCTCGCACCGAAGCACCCAATGCTATATTGTTCCTGTGGCTCATTCCGGCGTTCCTATTCTACGTCTTGGTGGAAGCATCCGGAATGGGGGCGATGATTGGTGCCTTAATCCTAGTTCCATTTCCAATTCTGGGAGAGCTTCCGTTGCTTAATCTGCTGGACTTGGCGTCTTCTGAACTCAAAGGGGCTTGGTGGCTAGTTGGCGTAGCACTTGTGTCTTGTCTGTTCAATTACGTGCTGGGCGAGGAGCTATTGTTCCGAGGCATACTCTTGCCAAAGATGCGCGGTGTCTTTGGCCGATGGGATTGGATCGCAAATTCAGTGTTGTTTGCCGTCTACCATCTGCACCGGCCTACGCAGATTCTGGGGTTTGTATTTGGAAGTTTGGCATGGACGCTGCCGACTCGTCGATTTCGCAGCCTCTGGTACTCGATCATCCTTCATGGGATTGAAGGCTTTTTTGTCGTCGGTGTCACCATAGGGATCGTAGCAGGATTTGACTTTTAGATACCACTCTCCCGATCAGTGCCGTTAGAGCAGATACTAAATGCGGGCTGTAAAGTATCGGTCTTGCCCTGCGACTTGATCCTTTGCAACTAAAGCGTCGCTGCACCATGGCCAAGTGGCAGCTATCTTCGCTGCCGCGCAGCGTCGCGAGCCACGCGAGTTCGGCATTCATTATGCTACGACCGCGCGCAGCGAGAATGCATGACTTCCGCTATGGGTTCGAAGCAGGCTTTCGCCGCTCACCGCTCGAACGTCCGCTAAGGGCCGAGAAGCAGGCTTTCGCTACGATCGCAAGCTTAGGTTCCAATTTTGCCTGTAAGCAATCGAAATGCACTTTCGGAGCGGGCTAGAGGGACAAGTGCTCAATTAGCGCAGTCTGTGATATCGCTGATCGGTGCACGTCCAGCTTCATTGATCCGCGTTCCATCACGTAGATCCGGTCCGCATTCCCATAGGCGAAGTCTGCGTTCTGTTCGACGAGCACGATCGCCATCTCGCCCTGGTTGCGCAGTTGCTGGAGCGCATCGCCGATTTGCTGGATGATATTGGGTTGGATCCCTTCGGTGGGCTCATCCAGCAGCAGCACTTTGGGCCTTGTAATCAATGCCCGGGCAATTGCCAGTTGTTGCTGCTGTCCACCAGAGAGGTCCCCGCCACGTCGGGCTTGCATCTCTTGCAGGACCGGGAACAGATCAAAGATATGCTCTGGGATCAGGTGCTCGGACTTTGGCAAACACGCAAATCCAGTTTGCAGGTTTTCAAGGACCGTCATCATCGGAAAGACTTCGCGCCCTTGAGGGACATAAGCGATCCCGGCGCGTGCGGCCTCAAAGGCGCTCGGGTGCGCGAGCGCTGCACCATCGACCTCCAACAAGCCGTCGCTGTAGGGGTGGCGTCCAGCAATCGCCTTGAGAAAGCTGGTCTTGCCGACCCCGTTGTTGCCCATGAGCGTGGTGATCTGCCCGAGGCTGGCGGTCAGAGAGACGTCAAAGAGGATCTGGCTTTGTCCGTATTTCAGGTTGAGGTTGTCGACCTTAAGCATGTCCGCGCCCCAAGTATACGTCGATGACTTTTTGGTTTGCGGTCACGTGATGAAGGCTGCCTTCCGCCAATACTGATCCTTCATGCAGGACCGTGACTTTGCAGTTCAAACGACGAACAAATTCCATGTCATGTTCCACCACGACGACAGCCCGTGTCTTGGCCGCCTCTCGCAGGATGTCAGTGGTCTTTTCGCGTTCTTCGACCGTCATGCCCGCCGCAGGTTCATCGACAAGCAGAAGCCGTGGTTCTTGCGCAAGGAGCATCCCGATTTCGAGCCACTGCTTTTGCCCATGGCTGAGTTCACCCGCGATACGCGTCAAGCTGGTTGTGAGGCCAATCTGTTCGGCAATTGCTTCAATCCGGTCGCCGTTTGCCTTGGTCCGTTTGTGCAGGAGAACCGCAAAAGGGCCGCGGGGGTTCTTGAGGGCCATGGCAAGGTTTTGGCGTACGGTTTGATCCTCAAAAACGGTGGGTTTCTGGAACTTGCGCCCGATCCCTTCCATTGCGATGTCACTTTCTGACATCCCCAAAAGAGAGATGTTCTTCTCACCCCAGACCACCGTTCCTTCATCGGGTTTCGTCTTGCCTGTGACGATATCCATGAACGTCGTTTTGCCAGCCCCATTGGGCCCGATAATGGCCCGCAACTCAGCTTCAGCGAATTGAACGGAGAGGTTGTTGATCGCCCGGAACCCATCAAAAGTGACGGAGACGCCGGAGACTTCGAGAAGGGTTGTCATGATGGCTTCCTCACCAATTTATCGAACAACCCGCCGATCCCTTTGGGGAAGAACAGTGTGACGGCAACAAAGCTCAGCCCCAACAGTACCAGCCACCAATCCGTCCATTTGATGGTGTAGAACCCCAACGGTACATCGGGTGCCCCACCGCCGGTAAACCAGCTCGATAGGAGTGAAACGAAGGCGGCACCGATGACTGCCCCATAAAGCCGCCCGCGTCCGCCAATTGCGACCCAGACAGCGAGGTAGATTGAGGCGATAGGCGCGATCTCTCCGGGGTTAATGATCCCTGCTTGGGGGTAGTAGAGCGCCCCTGCGGTGCCAGAAACAATCGCTGTGATGGTAAATATGAAAAGCTTGTATCTTTCGACGTGATACCCCAAGAACCGCACCCGTGCTTCGTTATCGCGGATGCCTTTGATCACGCTGCCCATCTTGCCGGAAACGACCCAAGCGAAGAACACATAGCCAAGCCCCAGCGCGAGTGCTGACGCCCAGAAGAAGACAATCGAGATTGTAGCTTGGGACGTTTCCTCGAAACCCGGAATATTCTGAAGGCCGGAAAGGCCGTTGTTCCCGCGTAGACCGCTGTCGTTCTGGAAAAGATAAAGAGCGAGGGCCAAAGTCATCGCCTGTGTGAGGATCGACAGGTAGACCCCGGTCACGCGGCTGCGGAAGGCAAGCCACCCAAAGACCAGCGCGAGTAGGCCGGGGATGAGAACAACCATCAGCAGCTGCAAGAACAGGCTGTCAGCGAAAGCCCAGATCAGGGGAAACTCAGAACTGCCCACCACACCGAAAATCTGCGTGCCAATAGCGTCTGAGACTTCTTGCGGGGTCGGTGGCAGTGCTTGGCCTGCAAGGCTTTCAAGCACGATGATTTCCGTGCGCGCATACATCAACCACATGCCAATGGCGTAGCCGCCTATGCCAAAGAAGGCGAAGTGCCCGAGGCTGAGGATCCCGCAGTACCCCCAGACCACATCCATCGCGACTGCGATCAGACACAGACAAAGCGTCTTTCCCAAGGTCTTGACGAAACTCGTTGAGATGAAGGCGACCCCTGTCACTTCTGACAGCAGTGTCACCGCAAGCGTGAACACCGACAGCGCAATCAGGAACCAAAGCACAGATGGATTTTGAGAGAGAAACGATTTGCCCATAGATCAGTCCGCCGCCGCTCGGCCCTTTTGGGCCACGATGCCCTTGGGACGGAATTGAATGAAAAGGATGATGAAAAGGATCATGTAGGTTTGGGCGGCCAACGTGTTGGACGGGTTGAGCCACTCGATCCCCTTTTGCAGACCGCCGATCAGGCCGGCCCCGGCGAGTGTCCCGAAGACACTGCCAACCCCGCCCACAACAACGGTCATGAAGGACTGCACGATATAGGCCTGGCCCATTTCTGAGGTCACTTGCGCAAAAAGTCCGATGGCGACGCCGGCGATCCCCGCGATCCCGGACCCAAGGCCAAAGGTCATCATGTTAATCCGGTCCGGGTTGATCCCCATCGAAGAGGCCATGCCGGGGTTTTGCGTGACTGCGCGTACTTCGAGACCCAGCCGCGTCCGCCGTAGCACGTAGACGATCAGGGCCAAAAAGATCAGCGCGAGAACAAAGATCGCGATCCGGATGTAGCTGATGGCGATGACGTCGTTAAAGACCAATGCGCCATCAAGCCAACCCGGTGATGTGAGTGGACGCGCCTGCGTGCCGAAGATGTTTTTGGCGAGCTGTTGCAGCGCAATGGAAATACCGAAAGTCGCGAGCAAGGTTTCCAGTGGTCGATGGTAGAGGTGCCGGATGACGAGGCGCTCCATGGCCACGCCCGCACCAAAGGTCACCGCAAAGGCCAAGGGCAGGGCGATGATGATCGAGAGCGTATAGTCGGGCACGAAGAGTTGGACGACATAACCGGTGTAAGCGCCCATCATGATGAATTCTCCATGGGCCATGTTGATGACCCCCATGACGCCGAATGTGATCGCAAGGCCAATGGCTGCAAGGAAGTAGATCGAGGCAAGCGACAGCGCGTCGAGCCCCAAATCGGCGGCTTGGCTGAGCGCCACTTTGGTCTCAATCGCGTCAAGCGATGCCCGGGCGGCATCGGTGATTGTCGCGTCTGGCTCAACGTAAGATAGGTAGAAGACATGAAGGTCGAGCGCGGCCGCTTGATCTTGTGTTGTCACAAGA
This sequence comes from uncultured Loktanella sp., assembly GCA_964385035.1. Taxonomy (GTDB): domain Bacteria; phylum Pseudomonadota; class Alphaproteobacteria; order Rhodobacterales; family Rhodobacteraceae; genus Yoonia. The sequence continues at coordinate 23,334 of CAYLMZ010000020.1, read as the reverse complement.
GGCGGCACAGTGCCTGCTTCCGCCAGCACTTGATAAGCTGCGGTGCGCGCTTCTTCGGTCCCGAGTGATGCCACCGGCACACCGCCGACCGCGCCGTCGACGATATTCGCTTCAAGTGCTTGCCGGACCTCAGAAGCGCTCACCACGGCCGGTGCAAGGCTCGCATCGACCAATTGCGCGTAGGCGTCAGCCTCCGACAGATCGACGCCGGGCGTCAGGATCATCGCGATGTTTGCACCGTCAGGCAGATCGGTGCCAACGCCTGCCTGAGTTGCGAGGATCTTGTTCAGGACAGCGCGCGTGTCGACGGAAAGATCACTGCCGAGGTCGGCGATGGCTTCGATACGCTCCTCCGCAGTTGGGGCAAAGCTGGCGCGCAGCAGGCCTGCGAGGCGTTCCTTGGTGGCGCGCAGGGTCGCATCTTCTTCACCCGCGATTGAGGCGGCAAGCGGGGCCAATTGGCTGGCATCCATGCTGCGCGCAATGGCGTCGACCGCAGCCTGCCGTTTCGCAATGTTCGGATCAGAAAGCTGGAATTGCACCAACACGTCGCCTATAGCGCGGCGGACACCACCGTTTGGACGGGACTCTGCAAGGGCGACACCGTCGGATGCGCCGATCACCTCGCCCGTGTCCAGATCGAGAAGCTCGCCGTCTAAGTGACGAAAGAACAGCCCATCATCTTCGCGCTGCACGATTTCGCGGTCGCGCCATGCTTCAAGAAAGGGCACTGCCTGCGGAAGCTCGCTGGCCACCAGATCATCAAGCAACACACTAACCGTGCGGCGTCCTGGTTTGGCGACTTCGTCAGCATGGGTTTGCAGGATGGATTGCAGGGTCTGAGCTGTCGCGCCATTGGGTATTGCAAGACAAAAGGCGAATGCCATCAGCAGTGTTCGGAGCATAGTGGGAGGCCTGTTGGTCAGGAATTCAGGCGTGCGAGCATGAAGGCCCGCACGCCCAGAGGGTCTTAGTAGTTCGAGGTCAGCTGAACGCAGGTTTCGGTCTCAGTGTTGTACATACCGCAGCCGAGCTCTTGCCAATCAGAGACCAGAACAGCGGATTCTGGCAGGTAGTCTGTCCATGCATCACCTGGGACCTCTGCGGTCTGGCTGATGATGTCGAACTGACCGTCCGCCGTGATCTCACCTATTAGAACCGGCTTTGCCAGGTGATGATTTGGCAGCATGACGGCGGTACCACCCGTCAGGTTCGGGAACTCTTGACCATACATTGCTTCGCGGACTGCATCGACGTCGGTTGTGCCTGCATCAGTCACAGCGTTCACCCACATGTTGAAGCCGATATAGTGAGCTTCCATTGGGTCATTTGTCACGCGGTCTTCGCCCATCTTGGCTTTCCAGGCTGCGACCCATTCGTCGTTCAGCTCGGATTCTGCAGACTGGAAATAGTTCCATGCCGCCAAGTGACCAACGAGGTTCGTGGTATCCAGACCAGAGAGTTCTTCCTCACCAACCGAAAACGCAACCACTGGGATGTCGTCAGCAGAAATCCCGGCAGCAGCCAGCTCCTTATAAAAGCCGATGTTTGCGTCGCCGTTGATGGTTGAAATTACGCCAACTTGCTTGCCGTCGGCGCCGAGAGCAACGACATCTGCAACGATGGTCGCCCAGTCAGAATGACCGAATGGTGTGTAGTTGACGAAAATATCTTCGGTAGGGATGCCGTTATCCTGCAAGTATGCTTCAAGGATATTGTTGGTTGTCCGGGGGTAGACATAGTCAGTGCCCAGTAGTGCAAATTTCTCAACACCCAGTTCCTCGAGGAAATAATCGGTAGCCGGAATCGCTTGCTGGTTCGGGGCAGCGCCCGTGTAGAACACGTTGCGCGAGCTTTCTTCACCCTCATACTGCACAGGATAGAACATCAGTCCGTTAAGTTCTTCCAAGACGGGCAGCGCTGATTTGCGCGAGACTGAGGTCCATGACCCAAATATCACGTCCACCTCTGATACTGTTAGCAGTTCGCGAGCTTTTTCTGCAAAGAGCGGCCAGTCGGATGCAGGGTCAACCACCACAGCTTCGATTTCGCAGCCCAACAGACCGCCAGCAGCGTTCTGCTTTTCGATCAAGAGTTCCATTGTGTCTTTGAGAGTGGTCTCAGAGATCGCCATAGTGCCAGAGAGCGAGTGCAGCACGCCAACTCTGATCGGATCATCGCATGCAAAGGCGGCCGTCGATGACAGCAGACCCGCCGTGACCAAAGATGCAAAGGGGAGGAGTTTAGCCATTATTCAAGTCCCAAGTTGTGCCATGGGCCTCTTTGGCGCTTTCAAAAGACGCTATTCAGCACTTTGAAAACAGTCTCAGACGACATATCTGAAACCCACAGCAGTGATGTTGTCGTCTCGCGGGGATACTATCTGCCAGGATGGGCCCTGCGGGACGTTTTAGGCCCAGTATGGGCCCTCGCACCAAGACATAGGCATTCTGGCAATGCCATTGAGTGCGCAAATGGAAACTGCAAATGATCAGGGTGCGCTCAAGTATCCAGCGGTTTCACTTCGTTTGCACAAAAAGTCATCATCTGTATGAAGCAAAGGCTGTGGAAAGTCGGCAAGTCAATTCACCACGGCGTTAGACACTACTCGGCTCGGCATCATGTTCCTCATAACAAGGAGCGGACGGTCGATTACGTGATTTTTGCTTGAGGCAATGCGCCTGCAGCGAACTTCCGCTTCCCGCCCCGGTATTGCATTTGATTGGCGATTTCCGAGCAGTCCAGATATGTGCATCTTGACCTCAATTCGCAGGTGCACTAACTGCCGTAACCGTAAGCGGGCGTTGTGTAATGGTAAGACCCTTGCCTTCCAAGCAAGAGATACGGGTTCGATTCCCGTCGCCCGCTCCACCTTCCAAACGAATTCTAATGTCGCACATGCGCAGGCTTGGCTTGTGAAACGTTTGGTTCAGTTTTATGTCCCCTCTAAGCTTTTTGAGGACAACGCATGGCTGACGCGCAGACCACACGCCCAGAGGACCGACCGACCGGGAAACGGGTCAGTGCGCTCAAGGCTTTGTGGCCCTTTATCAAACCGTATAAGGCAAACCTGTTTGCGGCAGGTTTTGCTCTCGTATTCACGGCGATGGTTGCGCTGACGCTACCAATTGCGGCGCGGCTTGTTGTCGATACGTTCGGATTGAGCAGTGGTGAGATTGGCGAACACTTCAACTTGATGCTGACGATTGCGGTGCTTTTGGCCTTCGGAACCGCGGCCCGCTATTATCTGGTGACCCGGTTGGGCGAACGGGTGGTCGCTGATATCCGTAAAGCCGTATTCAACCGGATGATCTCGATGAGCCCGGCCTTTTACGAACGGATCATGACCGGTGAGGTCCTCAGCCGGATCACCACGGACACAACATTGATCCTTTCTGTGATCGGCAGTTCGGCTTCCATTGCGTTGCGCAATATCCTGATCTTTATCGGCGGCGTAATCTTGATGCTGATGACGTCGGTCAAAATGAGCGCGATGGTTCTTTGGCCCATTCCGGTGGTGTTGTTTCCCATTCTCTTTCTAGGCCGCCGCGTCCGGAGCCTCTCCAAAGAGAACCAGGACCTGATTGCGGAATCGAGTGGGGACGCATCTGAGCAGCTTTTGTCGGCTCAAACCGTTCAGGCCTTTACCCATGAAAAGCTCAGCCGCGCCAAGTTTGATGATGTGACCGAGCAAAGCTACCGCTCTGCGCGGCGGCGGATCATGACGCGTGCCGCATTGACGGCCGTCGTAATTTTTATGGTGTTTGCGGCCATCGTACTGTTCTTGCGGATGGGGTCACAAGATGTCAGCCAAGGTGAGATCACCGAAGGCGGTCTGGTGCAGTTCATGATCTACACGATCATGGTTGGTGGCGCTGTCGCGGCCTTGTCTGAGGTCTGGGGCGAGTTGCAGCGGGCCGCGGGGGCCACGGAACGTCTGGTCGAACTCTTGACCGCAGAAGACACCGTTCAAGACCCGACCGGACCCAGGGCACTGGACCTGCCGGTCAAAGGGGCGCTCAGTTTCGAGGACCTCGTTTTTCATTACCCGTCACGCCCGGATATCTCGGCGTTGGATGGCATCGACCTTCATATTCAACCGGGCGAGACTGTGGCCCTTGTCGGTCCATCCGGCGCGGGCAAGACGACCATCATTCAATTGGTCCAGCGTTTCTATGATCCACAAGGGGGTGCAGTGAAGCTCGACGGCGTGGATCTGCGCGATCTTGAGCGGTCTGCTTTCCGCAAACATATCGCTCTGGTCCCGCAGGACCCTGTGATCTTTGCGGATACGGCACGTGAAAACATTCGATTTGGCAGGCCCGATGCCACGGATGCAGAAGTTGAAGAGGCCGCACGGGCGGCAGCGGCGCATGATTTCTTGATCGCTTTGCCCGACGGCTATGACAGCTACGTGGGCGAACGGGGCGTCATGCTCTCTGGCGGTCAAAAGCAGCGGATTGCCATCGCACGCGCTATTTTGCGGGATGCGCCTGTCTTGCTCCTGGATGAAGCCACAAGTGCTTTGGACGCTGAAAGCGAATACGCCGTTCAGCGCGCGGTCGAAGATTTGGCCAAGACCCGCACGACCCTGATCGTTGCGCACCGGCTTGCGACAGTGAAAAAAGCCGACCGGATCATCGTGTTGGAGCACGGCAAGATCGTGGCACAAGGCACACATGATGCGTTGGTGGCGCAAGGCGGACTCTATGCACGGCTTGCCCGATTGCAGTTCACAGAAGGCGTCGCCGCCGAGTAGCGCCGCATTTTTCGTAGCGTCAGGCTTGTGAACAGGCCCATTCTTGACCAACCTGTAGCGCAGGGAGGCCGCGCACGCGCGCGGAAACACAAGAATAAAAGGGAGAGACGCCATGGCCTTTGCGACCATCGCCGACCGCGACGCCATCGAAAACGAAAAGCCATGGGAGGCGCGCAACACGCCGACCACGACCTTTGAACAACTCAGCCAAACCGCCAGCAAATTCGGGAACCGCAAAGCGGTCAGCTTTAGTCTTTTGTCTGACCCAGATGCGCCATGTGAAACGCTTGACTGGAATACTTTACGTGACAAGACCGCCCAAGCGGCAAACATGTTCCGTGCGCTGGGTGTCGGTGAAAATGATGTTGTCGCCTATCTGATGCCGAACGCAACAGAGACCATCCTGACATATCTGGGCGGTCAGGTTGCAGGCATTGTAAATCCGATCAACCCGTTGCTGGAAGCCGAACAGATCGCCGCGATCCTGCGCGAAACCAACGCCAAGGTTCTTGTCACCCTCAAGGCCTTTCCCAAGACAGATGTTGCCCAGAAAGCCGCCGAGGCCGTCCGTCTGGCGCCCAACGTCACGCATGTGCTTGAGGTGGATTTGCTGCGCTACCTGACGGGGCTGAAGAAATTTATTGTGCCGCTGATCCGCCCCAAGAATCCAGTTTCTCATCAGGCTCAGGTCCTTGATTTCAACACAGAGCTTGCCCGCCAGCCGAACACACTCAGCTTTGCTGATAGTACAACAGACCGTGTTGCAGCCTACTTCCATACGGGTGGGACGACGGGAATGCCGAAAGTCGTCCAACACAAATACTCTGGCATCATCTACAACGCGTGGCTTGGCGATCGTTTGCTCTTCACGGAAAATGATGTGCAAATTTGCCCGCTGCCTTTGTTCCACGTCTTCGCGACGATCGTCTCTTTGGGGGCGTCGCTGGGATCTGGGGCGCAGATCGTGTTCCCCACCCCGCAAGGGTATCGGGGCGAAGGGGTTTTTGATAACTTCTGGAAACTGGTCGAAAAGCACAAAGTGACCTTCATGATCACGGTGCCAACGGCCATGTCAGCCTTGATGCAGCGCAAAGTCGACGCGGATATCTCGACGCTGCGCCTTGCGTTTTGCGGCTCAGCCCCTCTACCGCTAGAGCTTTACCGCCGGTTCGAAGAGGCAGCAGGTGTGACCATCTGTGAAGGCTACGGTCTGACAGAGGCCACGTGCCTTGTATCCATTAACCCGCCCACAGGCGAAAAACGGGTTGGCTCTATTGGTGTGCCATTCCCCTACACCGATGTGCGGATCATTTCGCCTGCCACAGGTGAAGAGCTCGGGGTCGACGAAATCGGAGAAATCTGTGTCGCAAACCCCGGTGTGGCCGATGGCGACACATACACCGAGGCTGATAAGAATGCCGATCTTTACCGCCCCGGTGACAAGTCGCAAACCCAGTATCTGCGGACAGGGGATTTGGGGCGCAAAGACAGCGATGGCTATCTGTGGATTACGGGACGCGCCAAAGATTTGATTATCCGGGGTGGTCACAACATCGACCCTGCCGAAATCGAGGAAGCACTCGCCGGCCATGAATCGGTCGCCTTTGCGGGCGCGATCGGGCAACCCGATGAACACGCAGGCGAAGTGCCCTGTGCCTATGTCGAACTTGTTGAAGGGGCCGATACGTCCGAAGCTGAGTTGCTTGAATTCGCCAAGGCGCACATCCACGAACGCGCGGCGCACCCTAAGCACCTCGAAGTCCTTGACGAGTTGCCCAAAACCGCAGTGGGGAAAATCTTTAAGCCCGATCTGCGCAAACGCGCCATCACCCGTATTTTCAACGGCAGACTGTCAGAGCTTGAAGCCTCGGTCCACGAGGTGCGCGAAGACAAAAAGCGGGGTTTGGTTGCACATATCGCCAAAACCGGCACAGTCACCGATGACGAAATTGGCAAGGCGCTGAATGCGTACACTATCCCTTGGGAGATTGCGGACTAAGTCCCTTGTCAACATAAGCAGACAAGGACAGACCAATGACAAAACTCGCATTTCTCGGCCTCGGCGTAATGGGGTATCCGATGGCAGGCCATCTGCAGGCGGCAGGCCATAATGTGACGGTTTACAACCGGACAACAGCCAAGGCAGAGAAATGGGTGGCCGAACATGGTGGTGCCATGGGCGCAACACCGGGCGAGGCTGCGACCGGCGCGGATTTGGTCATGGCCTGTGTCGGAAACGACGATGATCTGCGATCCGTCTGTCTGGGCGGGGATGGCGCTTTTTCGGCGATGGGGGCAGGCAGCCTCTTTGTTGACCACACAACCGTATCAGCCGCAGTGACCCGTGAACTTCACGATGTGGCAGCTGCAAAAAAGATCGGATTTATCGATGCGCCTGTCTCCGGCGGGCAGGCCGGTGCCGAGAACGGTCAGTTGTCGATCATGTGTGGCGGAGCGGCCGAGGATTACAGCCGCGCCGAGGCGGTTATCACAACATACGCCAAGCTTTGCCGCCGCATCGGTGAAAGCGGCGCAGGCCAGATGACCAAGATGTGCAATCAGATTGCGATTGCGGGATTGGTGCAGGGCTTGTCAGAAGCACTCCATTTTGCGCAAAAGGCAGGGCTTGATGGCGCTTCGGTTGTCGAGGTGATCAGCCAAGGTGCAGCAGGCAGTTGGCAAATGTCGAACCGGTATGAAACCATGCTGGCAGATGAATGGAACCATGGATTCGCGGTTGATTGGATGCGCAAAGACCTTGGGATTTGTCTCGCGACAGCGGACAAAAACGGCGCGAGCCTTCCGGTGACAGCCTTGGTCGACCAATTCTACAAGGATGTGCAGAAGCTCGGCGGTGGACGCTGGGATACGTCTTCGTTGCTCAAACGCCTTCAGGCAATGGACGGCTGATTGTGATGCAGCATGCGAATAACTCGGCTTAGAACAGCGTGATTCCAGGCGTCGGGGCAGGGGGCATCGCCGTCGCCACCGGGTCGGCTTGGATATCGGTTACCTGCATTTGGCGGGCTGCTCCGGTGGTCGGTATAAACTGGACGCGGCGGGCCGCTGTGCCACCGACGCTCTTGGCAAGGCATGCAATCTGTTCACGCTCTAGAAACGCGAGTGCGAAGGCAACATTAGACGCACCGATATCGCGCGCATGCGCGGTCATGCGCGCCCCGCCAAAAACTTTGGCGACCAATCGCTTACGATCTGCCCCGGACTGAAGTAGCCGGTTGATCAAGAGTTCCATGGCGTTCACGCCATACTTCAGGTCATCCTGCGCACCGGTCTGGTGCGTCGCTAAAAGAAAGTGGTTCATTCCGCCGATACGAGCGGTCGGATCAAACAAACAGACAGAAACGCAGGACCCCAGAACGGTTGAAAGCCGCACCATCGGGTCAACCGAGACGACGAATTCACCTTGCACCACAGTCACGCTTTGTCGATGAACTGTCATACACACTGCCTTTTGGATCTCGCCGCCGCCAGCAACGCCGGACCGATGGAGTCCAATGGCAATTCTTCGCAAACGGCGCCGATCTTCATGGCATAACCAGGCATGCCGTAGACAACGCTGGTCGCTTTGTCTTGGCCGATTGTATGGGCACCCGCATGACGGAGACTCTTGAGTTCATGCGCGCCGTCCTTACCCATACCGGTCAGGAGTGCCGCAACAATACGGTCCCCAAACGGAACACCTGAACCGAACAATATGTCCACCGAAGGAATATGACCTGAAACCGGTGGTGCCGCGATCGACTTGATCTTTGGATTGTTTCTACCTGCTATGCCGAGGTGTTTGCCCTCACCTGACGCAAGGTAGACGTGTCCCCTTTGTAGAGTAGAACCGTTAACCGCGACTTGCACTGTCGGTGGGGTCGCATGACCAAGAAGCCGGACCAGACTGGGGATGTGGCCTGATCCTGTGTGCTGGACGATCAAAGTTGGTGGAGCCGATTTTGTCCAATGCATCAGCACGCGGATCAAAGCATCTATTCCACCGGTTGAGGCCCCGATCAGGATGATTTTCTGCTCATCGTAGTATTCATTTTCGTTTGTCGGAGAAGGGGCAGGTAGCGGCGTTTTCTGTCGCGAGAACTGGTCGGGCTGTCTATTCACGATCAGGGACATCATCTCGCTGACGTCAATTTGGGGCAATTGTTGTGTATCCAAAGTTGGTAAGTTGCCGCCTTCGCGTTGCAGAAGTGCCGTCGGAACATCCAAGAGTGACGCAAGCGATGCAAGGAGTTCAAATTCCTGAGCACGTGCTAGTTTTGCATCCACAAACAAATACTTTGGAATGTGATGCTCCGTCAGGTGGTAAGCCTCAGTGAGCGACCGCACAAAGCGCGCACTGGCATGAAGCGACACGCCACTGAATTCGTAGCGAATGTCGTCTTGCATGTTTGGATCATCCGTACATACGACGATTTTCATTTAGCGCCCTGCGCAGTTGTAGAAAAACTGAGCGATCCATGGCTTTGGTTTAGGCGTCCTTTCATACGGTTTCCGTCCGTGCTTGCCCGTGTAACAGTGCTGGCATGTCGTTTATGGATTCACCTGACGGCAGTGTCTTGCAAACTTCGCCGGTTTTTTGATGACATGCACGGAATGTGCTCCTTAAGCTTTCAAGAGGAATTCGTGAAACGATGGCTTTAAGCTCTGGTTCCGTCAGGTTGCTACTGGCAGCTTCCGAAAATGTATCCTGGATGGCACGCAGTGCTTGCAAGACGAAGTCCATCTTTTGAAGCGTAACTATCCGACCTGGGGCGGACTGGCCCGTAACCTCCGCCAGAAACACGCCTTCAAGTTCCTCAACCAAGCACCTGATGTTGGCAATCGCATCTCCAGAGCATTTCAAGAAGTGCTGCGCTGTTTCTATTTGATCTCGACTTGCTTCAGTCATTTTAAAGACGCCCCACTACGCTCTCAATGCATTGCTTCAGCCCGGCCGTCGAAAACGGTTTCTTGATCATGTTGTTTAGGCCAAGTGCTTTGCCTTTACTGATGACATCTGCAGTAGGGTTCCCCGTGACCAAGATGAACCCTATTCGGGCGGTGGAACGGTTTTTGCGTAGCGCTTCAAGCAGCTGAAGGCCATCCATCTCGGGCATGTTGTAGTCCGACAAAACCAAGTGCACCGGATCGTTGACTAGCTTGTTATATGCCGACCGACCGTCCCTCTCAGCTTCGTTTTTCCAAAGCCCAATTTCTTCTATCGCCTGCACAAGCAAGCTGCGGCTGACACCCATGTCGTCAACGACCATCACGCGCAGGCTATCCTTTAAACTCACAACAGTTCCCTTCGTTCTTGAGGCGTATTTTCTATGGCTTCATACGCCGGTAAGTTGTCACGCCAACGTTTCGAAATCGCTCTACAGCGGGGCCGGTCAGGCGCTCGGAGTGACCGATCATGAGACAACCATCGTCCGTGAGGGTGTCAGCAAACCTTTCCCATAAACGGGCTTGTGTTGGTTTATCAAAGTAGATGGCGGCATTCCGGCACATGATTAAGTCGAATTTCCCGCGCATTGGCCATTCATCCATCAGATTAAGCTGGGCGAAATGAATGAGTTCACGCGTGGTTGCTGGGACTTCGAACGTGCCTGCGTGCAGTGAGGGATGGACCAGATGTTCCTTTACATCCGCTGGGATTTGATCGCTCAGATTGGACGCGTATGTCCCTTTTCTTGCTGCTGCAATGACATTTGGATCAATGTCTGTGGCAAGAATCTTGAGGTTCATTTTGAAGATTGAAGCGTTTGTGGCCATCATGCTTCCGGCGAGGCTGTAAGCCTCTTGTCCGGAGGAACAGGCTGCTGACCATGCTCTGACAGGCCGTCCTGCTTGGCACTTTGCGATGAATTCGGGCACTAACACTGATTGAATGAATTCGAAGTGGTGTGGTTCACGAAAGAAATGCGTTACGTTGGTCGTGAGTGCTGACAGCACGTGTTTGATTTCCGCGCCGCCGGTCTCTTTATTCAGTTGGTCACAATAAGCAGAGAACGATGGCAGACCGAGCGATCTGATCCGTTTTGTTAGTCTGGACTGTACAAGAGGTTTTTTTGATTCTTGCAGGTCTAGGCCAAAGCGTTCTTTGGCCAGCCGCGCGATACGTTGGAAGTCGTCATGGGTGAATCCGATGTCTTGGTCGTCGGATCGATCATAGGAGGTGCTGCTGCTCATGACACTGTCATCTCGTCCATTGGAAGGAGATGGCGTAGGTTTAGGACCTTCGTCATATCATTCTCTCGGGCAATGATCCCGGACACTGCTCCCACGACAATTGCATCATTCGTTTGGGGCGTGTCCTTGATCTTTGCATGATCTACGCTGAGAATTTCTGAAACGGAATCGACAAGCAGACCAACAATCGTGTCCTCTACCGCGACAATAATGATGACATGCCTTTCACTCGCTTCAATCGGTCCAAACCCTAGCTTGGTTGCAAGGTCGATGATTGGGATCACGGCGCCTCTAAGGTTTATGACGCCAAGCACATAGGCTGGCGAATGCGGAAGCACAGTGACTGGGGTCCAACGGCGTATTTCGCGGATCTGGGTGATTTCGATGCAGAAACTCTGACCGCCAGCAAAGAGTGTGACAAATTCGAGCTGATGACCCTCCCGGTTTGGTTCGTCAAGCACGTTCAAGCTCCCTTTTCGAAATCTGCACCTCGACTGGTGATGGGACATCAGACGTGGCGATCGCATCGATATCAATGATCAAGGCGATTTTTCCGTCTCCCAGAATGGTCGCACCAGAGACACCTGAAATATCGCCAAGAGGCCCGTGCATGCTTTTGACGACGACTTGGCGTTGATCATAGATGTCGTCCACAGCCAATGCGCACTGAGGAGCGGAGTCGTTCTGGACGATCAGCAAAACTTTCTCGGTCAAGTCGGTCTGTGGTTGCGCGTTCCCCAACCTTCCACCGAGGTCAACAATCGGAATATACTCACCGCGTATCCGGAGCAGCATTCCTTCAAGACCGATAGGGGACAGGTCACTTGTTGACGGCCTGACGGTTTCGGCGATGCTTGAAATTGGGACGACAAAGGTCTGGCCGGAGACGTTGACCACCATCCCGTCCATCACCGCCAACGTCAGTGGCAAGCTGATGGAGAAAACTGTTCCGGCACCAGGCGTGCTGCTGATCGAGATGCGACCGCCAAGTTCGGTGATGGCAGTTTTCACGACGTCCATTCCCACGCCTCGGCCCGATAAATTTGTGACCTCTGTTGCTGTCGAAAAGCCAGGAGCAAAGAGCAGATTGTCGATCTGTTGATCAGACAGTTGTTGATCGGACCCAATGAGTTTCTTTTTGATGGCGATATCTCGTATCCGCTCTCGGTTCAGTCCAGCACCATCGTCGCTGATTTCAAGAACAATTGTGCCTGATTTTTGGCTGGCTGAGAGGCGTAGTGATCCGATCTGCGGTTTACCGGACGCTTTTCGGTTTTCTGGTGCCTCGATGCCATGGTCAATCGCATTGCGGATCATGTGGGTCAGCGGATCAGCGAGGCGTTCGACCACGGACTTGTCAACTTCTGTGGCTTCGCCAATGGTTTCGATGTTTACAGATTTGCCTGTTGCATCCGCGGCCTCTCGCGCAATCCGCAACATTCGCTGGAACAGCGGCTTAACAGGTTGAGCACGGATGGCCATGACACCCTCTTGGATTTCGCGAGCGAGCAATTTGTAGTCGTCAAGATCTGAGTGAAGTTCTGAAGAAGATGGCAGGGCAGCTTCCTGGATACGTTGTGAAATGACAGACTGGTTGATAATGAGCTCGCCAACTGCGTTGATGAGGCGGTCGACGCGTTCGGGGTCCACACGCAGAGAGCCCTTCATCTTTTTTGCAGGCGGTTCTTTTGTGGGAACGGGTGCCGGCAACTCTGTTGACGCGGCCGGTTGAAAGGCTGGCTCAATTGTTTCCAGCGGGCCGGTTGGATTATCTGGTTCATCCGCATTCTGAGAAGTGACAGCATTGACTTCGAGATCGCAAAGGTCATCCACGAATTCAAAGACCTCCCGGATACCTAAGTCTGAGCCTTGATTGTCGACTTCAATGTGCCAAGAAAGATAGCCTTCTTCGGGGTGGAACCCATCGATGTCCGCGGGCAAGTCCGAGCGATTGCAACAAGTCCTTACAGGACCAAGCTCTCCCAGAGCCTGAATAAGGTTGAACGGATCATGACCAGAGGAATAGAACGCAAGGGTTGGGCGGAAACGGACCGAATATGTCTGATCGGCTGAGGGATCATCAAAGTTGAGGGAGAGTGCCTCGAAACTCAATTCCTCGGCTACTTCTGAGCCGCCTAGAAATGTTTCTAATGCGCTGACGGTACCATCTATTCGGATCTTGTCGGAAGACCCGCCATCACGTTCAACTTCGACGAGTTCCGAGAGTACGTCGCCCGCACGTTGCAAAACCTTTAGCAGTTCATCGTCGGCAGCGATGGATCCTGCGCGCAGCTTGTCGAGAACCGTTTCGAACGTATGTGCAAAGGTGACTAACGCCTCCATGGAAAAAGCGCCGGCAGCCCCCTTGATAGAGTGTACGGCCCGAAAGACTGCGTTGACAGTTTCGGGGTCCGTGTCCCCCGATCGCATACTGTCTAAGCCATCTACGAGCGCAGTGAGCAGGTCCTCACACTCTTCAAAAAATGCATCAAGGATTGCGCTGTCCATGCGACTATATCCCTCCGGTGAGTCTACGGATCACAGACACGAGTGAGGCATCGTCAAAAGGTTTGACGATCCACCCAGTTGCACCCGCATTTCGCGCCCTTTCCTTCAGGGCGGCTCCGCTTTCGGTGGTCAGAACAAGAACAGGGACGCTGCGATTGAAATCGCCCTCTCGGATGTCTTCGATAACGCCAAAGCCATCCTTGTTCGGCATGTTCACGTCAGTGATCACCAGATCCGGGTTGACCTCTTGAAACTTTGCAACCCCGTCCACCCCGTCCACGGCGGTGGTGACCTGAAAACCAGCCCCTTCAAGCGCCATGGTCAAAAGGGTGCGGATTGTGCGTGAATCATCAATGGCGAGGACATGAGTGGTCAAGTTTCACCCTCCAATACGTCCAACAGATCGAGCGCCGAAAAGACAGCGACCATTGCGGTTGATGGGTTGTGGATCATTTTTGGGCCAAATCGACTTGATGCGGTCATACAGTGAAAGGCCAGCATCTGCGCCGTTTGCCCCCCGATCTTTTCGACAGCCGAGGCGTCCAGTTTGATCAAGTTGTTAGCATTACTCGTCAGGAAGCTGTGCAGCGCATAACATTCTTCGGCGCGCATGACGGCTGGCAATTCATAACTGACCTCAATCTCCTGCATCACGGGTACTTTCCTGCCGTTTCGTCACCTGTTCGGCAGGGTTATGCGTTCGGCACCTTAATTTGCCGTAAATGGATGCAAAAATTCTGGTCGATCAGCTTCAGCTGTGAGTTTCGCGCAAGACGTTCTTTTGCACTTTGCCCATCGCATTGCGCGGCAGGGCATCCAGAAAGAGAAATTTCTTGGGGTGTTTGTAACGTGCCAGCCCTTGGGCAAGTCCGTCTTCCAAGGCGACCTGGTCGGGATGGCCGACGATCGCGGCCACAATCGCCTCACCAAAATCCTTATCCGGTATCCCAAAGACGGCGCTTTCAACCACGCCTTCGCATTGGTTCAGAATATCCTCAATTTCCTTTGGATAAACATTGTAACCACCCGTGATGATGAGGTCCTTTTGCCTGCCGACGATCGACAGGCGGCATGTCTCATCCATCACACCAAGGTCCCCGGTGATGAAAAATCCATTGTCCCGCAATTCTTCACGGGTTTTTTCTGGCATGTTCCAGTAGCCTTGAAAGACATTGGGCCCACGGACCTCGACCATCCCGATTTCACCAGCGGCAACAGGCGCACCATCGCGGGTGACCCGGACCTCAACCCCGGGCAGGGCAAAGCCAACCGTTCCGGGAAGGCGCGCACCTTCATAAGGGTTTGAAGTGATCATATTGGTTTCGGTCATGCCGTAACGTTCAAGGATCTGATGTCCGGTGCGGGCCGAGAACGCGGTGTGTGTTTCCGACAACAAGGGCGCGCTCCCGGAAATGAACAGGCGCATATTGGCGCAGCGAGATCGGTCGAAATTCACGTCGCCCAGAAGGCGTGTATAGAATGTCGGAACGCCCATCATAAGCGTGCAAGTGGGCAGGGCCTCAATCACAGCAGCAGTATCAAAACGCTGCATCAGGCGGATCGCGGCACCTGCCAAAAGGGCTGTGTTCAACGCAACAAAAAGCCCGTGGGTGTGAAAAATTGGCAGTGCATGGATCAATCGGTCTCGCGATGTGATCTGCCAAAGATCGGTCAGCGCCGCGGCATTCGATAGCAGATTCCGTTGGCTCATCATGGCCCCTTTGGATCGGCCAGTTGTTCCTGAGGTATAGAGAAGTCCGGCAAGGTCATCAGGGTTGCGGCTGACGGTCTCAAAGTTGTCTTGCGCCGCGTCAGCCGCGCGCGACAGAGTGCCGTCTGCCGCAGGCCCGAGGGTCATGACCGTCGCGCCGACCGCCGTCGCGAGCGGTTCTATCTCGGCCGCATTTTGTGGATCGCAAACAATCAAAGCCGGCGCGGCATCAGTGATGAAATAGCTGACTTCCTGCAAAGTATAGGCGGTGTTCAGCGGCAGATAGACGGCCCCAGCTTGCACGGCACCTGCATAAAGGGCGACGACATCTGCCGATTTTTCTGTTTGGACGACTATCCGGTCCCCCGGCCTGACGCCTGCCCCGGTGATGGCATGGGCCATTTGGGCAGCGCGACGGGTAAAGGCTGCAAACGTCAGCACCGCGCCGCTGTCTTGAATAAGGAACGGCGCAGAATTCTGGGCATGCGGGGCGATCAATGCGTCATAAAGAGGGTTAGCCAATGATCTATCCTTTGAACGGCTTTTCATCTGTGTGCGTGGTTTTGACGGACATGGTCAAGGGGGAGGTCAGGGTGTTGGCCTGCTGAACCGTCCACGGCTGCACGCTGGTGCAAGAGAGCGGTCCGGTGGTGGCTGAGTATGAAAGCCGACAGGACTTCGTGGGCTGGTTTGAGGTAAGAAACCCGTATTGCATAAATTAATGTATGCATTAATAAGGATGGCGCGCGACTTTCCCATTGGATTGATCGCGAACTTCGTCCAACCTTGCCCTGAAAAGAGACCCTCTATGCGCAAAACATACACAATTGCAGTCTTTAGCGGCGATGGAATCGGGCCAGAAATTATGGCACCGACAGTTGCCATCCTCAAAAAGCTTGCGGCGGCCTCTGATAGTTATGATTTGCGCTTTGTTGATGCGCCCGCTGGTGCAGCGCACTACGCCAAGACCGGAGACTCCCTGCCTGAAACGTCGAAGGCTGCGGCGCGGTCATCAGATGCGATCCTGCTGTCCGCAATGGGCCTGCCAAGTGTGCGCTATCAAGACGGCACCGAGATTTCGCCTCAGATCGACTTGCGCAAGGCTTTGACGCTTTTTGCAGGTGTCAGACCGGTGACAGTGCGCAAAGGTCAGAATTCGCCTCTAAAGATGCCAGCGGACAAAGAGATCGACTTTGTCTTGATCCGCGAGAGTACGGAAGGGCTGTTTCATACCCAAGGGCGGGGCGAGGTCACAAAAGACGAAGCACGCGAGACACTTCTGATCACGCGCGACATCTCTGAGAAACTCTTCCGGTTTAGCTTTGCATTGGCGCGCAGCCGCAAAGAAAGTGGACGCAGCGCAGGCCGGGTGACCTGCGTGGACAAAGCAAACGTTTTTCGGGCGTTTGCCTTCTTTCGAGAGCTGTTTGATGCCGAAGCAGTAAAGCATCCCGATCTCGCGGCTGATCACGCCTATGTCGACGCAACGGCGCTTTGGATGGTGCAAAAGCCGTGGGACTTTGATGTTCTGGTGACCGAAAACATGTTCGGGGATATTTTATCGGACCTTGGTGCCGGGTTGATGGGCGGGCTGGGGCTCGCGCCATCGGCTGACATTGGTCTGGATCACGCAGTCTTTCAGCCGTGCCACGGCTCTGCACCAGACATCGCGGGGCAGGGGCTTGCCAATCCTGCGGCGATGATACTGTCGGCGGCCATGATGCTGGATTGGCTTGGGATCAAGCACGAAAATGCGGCGATGATCGAGGACGGCAAGAGACTGCGTGAAGCTGTCGACAGGGTCGTTGCCCAAGGAGAGGTGCTGACACGTGATCTGGGGGGGCAGGCAGGAACGACGCAGATGGCCGATGCGATTTTCGATGCACTGACGGCGGCATGAGACTGACAGCGCCGCTCAAGGTCGCCTGCGTAGGGGCAGGTTATTTCAGCCAGTTTCACTATGATAGCTGGGCACGCATTGACCGGGCGGTCTTGGTCGGCGCATGTGATCAGGACGTCACCAGAGCGGTAGCAACAGGGCTGCCTGCCTATAGCGATCTGAAGACGATGCTCGTGGATCAAGCGCCTGACGTGCTAGACGTCATCGTGCCGCCGCAGGCGCATGCACAAACGATCCGAATGGCTCTTGCCGCTGGGATCAAATGGATCATCTGTCAAAAGCCATTCTGCGTTGGGCTGTCCGAAGCAAGGCAAATAACCCAAGAGGCCGAAGACGCAGGAGCGACGATCGTCGTTCACGAAAACTTTCGGTTCCAACCTTGGTATCGGGTGATCAAATCTGCACTCGACCGCGGTGATGTAGGCACCCTTCAGCAAGTGACGTTCCGTCTGCGACCGGGTGACGGGCAGGGACCAACAGCCTATCTGGACAGACAGCCCTATTTTCAGAAAATGGAGCGCTTTCTGGTCCATGAGACGGCGGTGCATTGGATCGATATATTCCGGTATTTGTTGGGGAATCCGACATCTGTTTATGCTGACCTGCGCAGGATAAATCCGGCAATTGCGGGCGAAGACGCAGGATATATCCTGTTTACACATCCTGCCGGGGTGCGGGCATTGTTTGACGGCAACAGGCATCTTGACCACGCCGCAGACAACCTGCGCCGCACAATGGGAGAGGCCATGTTCGAAGGAACAGAAGGCACGATCACCTTGCACGGCGACGGGTCTGTTCACTTACGGCCCTTTCGCAGTCGGGACGCCTTGACCCTGCTGGGGCCGGATACTTGGGATGGCTTCGGCGGAGATTGCGTGCATGCGCTACAATCCCACGTCGTTGCAGGGATTGTTGACGGTGCCCCGCTCGAGAACTGTTCGAGAGACTATCTGGTCGTTGAAAATATCGAAGAGGCTATCTACGCTTCGGCACGGACAGGTCAAAGGCAGGACCTTCAGCAAGCGTAGCGAGGTTCATCATGGAAAAGGCATTGTCCAATTCCCAGCGCGCAATCAAGGAATTACGCACGAGGATTTTTTCCGGTGAATTGGCTGCGGGCTCGGACCATCTGGAATCAGAACTGGCTGAACTGTTGGGGATGTCACGCACGCCAGTGCGCGAAGCGGTGCTGACACTCGAGGGGCAAGGTCTGCTTGAGATGCGGCAGCGCAAAGGCGTTCGTATCCTGCCGCTTTCACCAGATGATATGGCCGAGATTTACGACGTGCTGACCGCGCTAGAGAGCCACGCCGCAGAACGTGCCGCATCCATAGGTTATAACGAGGCAGACCTCAGGCAACTGGCCGCCGCGATCGACGCGATGGACAAAGCGATCGCCGAAGCCGACCTTGATGCATGGGCAAAGGCTGATGACACATTCCACGATGAACTGGTGCGGCTCGGCGGGAACAGCAGGATCATATCGATTGTTGGCATGATGGGCGATCAGGTCCGGCGCGCACGTATGACGACGCTTTTCATGCGCCCGCTACCGACGAAATCAAACGAAGACCATCGGCTGGTATACCAAGCGATCCGTGACGGCAACGCAACCGCGGCACGAGACGGCCATAGACAACACCGGCAACACGCAAAAGATATGCTTGTTGATCTACTTCAAAAGCACCGCTTGCGGTTCGTGTAGGGGCGCTTGCGCGCAAAGATAGTCGCGCGCACCAGGCGCACTGGATTTGACAATTCTAGAAGTGGTGCCCGGGGGCGGAATCGAACCACCGACACGAGGATTTTCAATCCACTGCTCTACCCCTGAGCTACCCGGGCACGGGATGCGTAACGGGGGTGCCCGTCTCGCTTGGGTAGCGGCGTTGTAGACGTGGGGAAGAAGGGTGTCCAGAGGGATTTATCCGAAATTCCGGCTTTAGTGCGGTTTGTTTTCGGGGGCCTTTTGCATAGCGTCTTCAAGCTCTTCTGCATCTTCTGGATCCTCTGCCGGAATAGCATAGCTACCCGTTAACCATTTTCCCAAATCGCGGTCCGCGCAGCGCTTGGAACAAAACGGGCGGTAGTCTGTTTCGGTCGGACGATCACAGATAGGACAGGGCATCACAGACTCCTGAGTAAGGCTTTGGGGAAGGGCGCGCGTTCGCGTTTGCGTTGCAGCTCAAACAGACCCATCGGGGTCCACCCCACCAAGGACGTCTCGATCGGGTCTGCCTTGAAAGCGGCGCGCAGGGATTGCTCGACCTGTTTGCGGTGCGCCTTGGACATCGACACGAAATCCACGCTGATCTGCCCGGCCAGACCCCGCAGGCGCAGTGCGCGTGGCAAGGCGCGGGCTGCAGCCAGGTTGGCCTTGAGCGCCGCAGCAGGCGAGGTATCGTTACCGGTGTTCACATCCACCGCGACCAACGCCCGCGTCGGTTCGACATACATGTTCCCGTCAGACAGAGGGACATGGGCGTGATCAAGTGCAGCGATCTGATCCAACACCCCGTGATCCTCGAATGCACCATGATCTGTGACGACCTGGGCTGGTCTGGTCCATTCGCGCCAGGCCAATGCATGTGGACCGTCACCGTCAGTCAGGGCTTCGGGCGATGTCCCTTGTGCATCGCTCAGAACCGCATCGGCCAAGGCCGCCATGGCCGCGATGTCGTCCGCCACATCCTCGGCCGAACCGGTCTCACAGGACGAGCGCAGGATTAGCCCGTGCTCACTGTCAAAAACCTCATGGGCGATCCCGAGGATGGCATCACGCTTGTCATCATCGCTGATCTGGCGCGAAACATTGATCCCCGGTTTGCCGGGTGTGACGATGGTATAGCGGCTCTTGAACAGGACACGGTCAGTCACGGGAATGGCCTTGCCGTCTTCAGCATATCCAGTGACCTGCACCAGTAAGGGCTGTCCGGGGCGCAGGCCCTTGCCTTGTCGTAGAAAGGCTGTTTCACCCTCGGGCAGGCGCAACATCATGCCGCCCTGACCCTTGATGGGCCGGTCGCAGATGCCGCGATAAATTGCTCCGGGGCGCGGGGCATCATCCACATCAAGCAATAGGTCGTCCAGTTTGCCATCGACCATCAAGGCGGCAGCTTCGAGATCACCGATGTGATCAAGGATGATCATGCGACCCTTCATACGTCTTTCCCATAAATGACAAGCCCGGCAGCGGTCAAAAGACCAGCGGTTTCCGTCAGAGGCAGGCCAACAATACCAGTGTAGGATCCATTGATCCATGGAATGAAGGCGCCTGCGGGGCCTTGGATCGCATAGCCACCTGCTTTGCCCTGCCAATCATTGCTGGCCAGATAGCTTGCAATCTCGACCTCTGACAGGCGTTTCATAGCAACTGTGCTTTGGACGTCCTTGGTCCAGATGCGATCCGCGCGCTTGACAGCCAAGGCGGTGATGACCTTGTGTCTCCGGCCCGACATGGCACGCAAGAACGCTGCGGCTTCTTCTGGATTGTGGGGCTTGCCCATAATCCGGCGCCCAAGGGCAACGGTTGTATCGGCGCACAGGACGACCTCATCCACCTCGGCTGAGACCGCTGCTGCTTTCTCGCGCGCGATACGATTGACATAGTCGCGGGGCAATTCGGCCTTGCGGACGTCTTCATCAATATCGGGGGGGCGCACATCAGCCGGGACCAGTCCCAACTGCCCAAGCAGTTCCAAGCGGCGCGGGGAACCCGAGCCAAGCACAAGCTTCAACGATGGATCAGGGGGCAGGGTGGTCAATCTGGCACCTCAACTGCAACCGGATGGAGGGTGCGCCCTGCCTTTGGCAAAGTGCGCGTCCACACTGCGCATCACGCAGATTGCGTTACTTGAAGCGGTAGTTGATCCGACCCTTGGTCAGATCATACGGGGTCATTTCGACCTGCACCTTGTCGCCTGCCAGAACGCGGATGCGGTTCTTGCGCATCTTGCCTGCCGTATGCGCGATGATCTCATGGCCGTTTTCCAGCTCGACCCGAAACGTCGCGTTTGGCAGAAGTTCTTTCACGACACCTGGGAATTCGAGCAGTTCTTCCTTGGCCATGTGATCTCCTATCTTTGGCATCCACCTGTTGTGGACGGCGCTTAAATGCGCCTGTTATGCCCGTATTTCAAGGGTTAATCGTGCTGCGCGCACGGGTTGTGACCGAATTGACGTGGTTATGCGTCGGTTTCTGCGATGCCGGGACCCCAACGGGCGATGAGGCGTTCCATAATCTGATCGCGGGCTTGACGGTACGATGACAACCGCGCTTCGCGACTTTCGCCCAAACCTGTGGGATCAAGGATCGGCCAGTATTCGACATCAAGATGGTAGAAGCGGGTCAGATCAAGAGCGCGGCGCTGACTGGCAGGGGACAGAGCAAGAACAAGATCAAACGACGAGAGATCATCGCCCCAATCCTCCATTTCATCAAAGCTGCGGGATCGATGACGCGACAGCTCAACACCCAGTTCCTGACAGACAGCAACAGAAAAGCCGTCGATTTCCAGGTCATTCTTCACGCCCACCGACTGGATATAACAGTCTGTGCCATAAAGCTTTTTCATGATGCCTTCGGCCATAGGAGAGCGGACAGAATTGTGGTCACAGCAGAACAACACCGACTGCGGTAGATCCTCGTATGTCTTGCCCCCCTCTGCCACTGTCTACGCTCCGAAGTGTAGCACGCAGATCAGGGTAAACAGGCGCCGGGCCGTATCGGTATCGACATCTGCCTTGCCCTCAAGCCGTTCCTGCAAGACACGGGCACCTTCGTTGTGGATGCCGCGACGGGCCATGTCGATCGTCTCGATCTGGCTGGGGGGCAGGGTCTTGACCGCGTCAAAGTAGCTTTCGCAGATCTGGAAATAGTCCTTCACAACCTGACGGAACGGGCCAAGCGACAGATGGAATTCGCCGGCAGGGTTGTCATCCTCTTGACGGATGTCAAAAACCAGACGGCGTTCCTTGATCGCCAACCCCAGCTTGTAGGGACCCTCAGGGACGGCGCGGTCGTCACGGGCCGGAATGGCAAAGCTGTTGTCCTCCAACAGATCAAACATCGCCACTTTGCGTTCCTGATCAATCTCAGGGGTTGGGGGTGGCAGATTGCGGTCATCAATCTCGATATGAACAATTTTACTCATTACGGCCTCCGTTCAGGCGGTCCAGACGGGCAAGCACGGAAAGGCCGTGGGCCTCAAGGCTTTCGGATTTGGCAAGTCGGGCAGCAGCAGGGCCGATGGCCGCCAATGCCTCTGGTGTCATGCGCGACAATGTGGTGCGTTTGATAAAATCCATGACTGACAAACCGCTTGAGAACCGTGCCGAACGGGCAGTGGGCAACACGTGGTTCGGTCCACCGATGTAGTCACCGATCGCCTCCGGAGTCCATCCACCGATAAAAATAGCACCAGCATGGGTGATCTTGGCGGTCAGCGCATCAGCATCATGGGTGCAAATCTCAAGATGCTCGGGGGCAATACGGTCAGACAGGGCGACGGCCTCGTCCATATCCGTCACGGTAATGATCGCCCCAAAATCACGCCAGCTTGCACCGGCGATCGCGCGGCGTTCGAGCGTCTCAAGACGCTTATCCACAGCATCCGCCACCGCTTGGCCAAAGCCCGCATCATCGGTAATCAGCAGCGACTGGGCACTCTCGTCATGTTCAGCCTGCGAGAGCAGATCAAGCGCGATCCAGTCAGGATCATTGTCCTTGTCAGCAATCACCAAAATCTCGGACGGGCCCGCGATCATATCAATGCCCACTTTGCCAAAGACACGACGCTTGGCGGCGGCCACGAACGCATTGCCGGGACCCGTGATCTTATCCACCGGGGCAATCGTTTCAGTCCCATAGGCCAGGGCCGCAACAGCCTGCGCCCCACCAATGCGGTAAATCTCATCGACGCCTGCGATCTTGGCGGCCAATAGAACGAGGGGGTTGGTCACCCCGTCAGGGGTCGGCACAACAATGGCTAACCGGCCCACCCCCGCAACCTTGGCGGGGATCGCATTCATCAACACAGACGAAGGGTAAGAGGCCAGCCCACCGGGAACGTAGAGCCCCGCAGCAGAGACAGGGGTCCACCGCCACCCAAGCTGCGCCCCGACCTCATCGGTCCACATGGCATCCTCGGGCATCTGACGGGCGTGGTAGGCACGAATGCGTGCGGCGGCGAGCTCCAACGCCGCACGATCCGCATCCGAGACCTTGGCACATTCCGCCGCGATCTCTGCGTCTGAGAAACGCATGGC
>CAYLMZ010000019.1:16681-30588 GCA_964385035.1 uncultured Loktanella sp. | reverse complement strand
AGAGGATGCCCATAATCTCTTCTATCTAGCCAACAGCAACGCCCTAGCGCTGACCTAGCTAACCGACGTCGTTCAAGAGGAACTTGGGGACGATGAAAAGAGACACGCCTTTGATGCCTTCGGGACCGCCTTGGATCTTGGCCAACACCAGATGGATGATGTTGTCGGCCATGTCATGCTCCCCAGCCGAGATGAAGATCTTCTGACCGGTGATCTTGTAGCTGCCATCGTCCTGCGGCACCGCCTTGGTGCGCATGAGGCCCAGATCCGTGCCGCAATGCGGCTCGGTCAGGTTCATGGTGCCGGTCCATTCGCAAGTGACCATCTTGGGCAGGTACTTTTGCTTTTGCTCTTCAGAGCCATGCGCATGGATCGCGGAATATGCGCCATGGGTCAGGCCCTGATACATGTTGAAGGCCATGTTGGCAGAGACGAATGGTTCCTGCGCGGCCGTGTGCATGACGTATGGCAGGCCTTGGCCGCCATATTCCGGATCACAATCCATGGCGGTCCAGCCGCCTTCTTTCATCTGTTCAAAAGCCTCTTTGAAGCCAGTCGGGGTGCGGACCACGCCATTTTCCAGCACGCAGCCTTCGGTGTCACCAACAACGTTCAACGGATGCAACACTTCCGTTGCCACCTTGCCTGCTTCTTCGACGACAGCATTGGTGAAATCCCGGTCGAGGTCCTCGAACCCCGGAATGTCCTGTTCGCTGACTTTCAACAGGTCATGCAGCACAAACTGAATGTCTTTTGTGGGTGCATTATAGATCGGCATCTTGTGTGTCTCTCCGTTTGTGTTGGTCTCTGCTGCCCGTCTTAGGCAGCAGAGGTTTTGCGTTTTGCCAGTTGTGCCAGTCTGTCAGCACCCCAAGCCATTTGTTCCTTTAGCTCTCCGATGGCTTCTTCCAGCTCTGCCTTTTGGGCTTCCATAGCTGCAAGATGGCGTTCGGCGAGGACGTAGGTTTTTGAAAGCTGTGCCTCTTGCCCGTCGTTCATGTGGTAGAGGTCAAGCAGCTGGCGGATCTCTTCGAGGGAGAATCCAAAGCGCTTACCGCGCAAGATCAGCTTCAGCCGTGCGCGATCGCGCTTGGTAAATAGTCTTTTCTGCCCCTCGCGAATGGGGAACAACAATTCCTTCGCTTCGTAAAACCGAAGCGTGCGCGGCGTGACATCAAATGCGTCACACATTTCGCGGATGTTGAGCGTTTCAGTCGTCATCACTTCATTCCTATGTGCGTGTTTCGAATGCAGCGCACTTGCGAGGGATGTAGTTACCTTACAAGTAAAGTTGACGCGCACGTAAACGTAACGTGGCGTCACTAGGAGGCTGACGAAAGGTCAGGAAAAATGACGGGGGGTCAGAAGAAATATAAAAACGGGGAAAAATTTCAAAGTTTCCCCGCAAACGTTTTGAATAAGGCGTTTGAGAGGTTGGCCAAATGGGCAATCACGTAACTGGTGACGCACCGCCCGCCCATGAGGCGCGTTTTTCGTGCCCCATCCTTGACGCAAATGTGAGGCCGGTTTTGCAGGAGTGTTGTGCTTAGCCTAGCGACTCTGCTGTTTCGTCGCGCAGATTCTGTAGCTCGGAAATGGTCTCTTCGAGTTGCTTTTTCTGTTCAGCCAATTCGACAAGTTGTCCGTCAGCCAATGCAACCCATTCCCGCATTTGCGCTTCGGTGCCCTCGTGCTCATAGATCAAGAGCCACTGGCGGATGTCTTCGAGTGAAAAGCCGAAACGACGTCCCCTGAGGATCAGGGTCATCCGCGCCAGCTCCTTGGCGCCATAAAATCGAGAACGCCCCTCTTTCTCGGGGGATAGCAATTCGATGTATTCATAGTAGCGCAGTGTCCGCGGTGTTACGTCGAACTTTGCGCACATTTCTTTAAATGACAGGCGGATTTCTGACATCTTGCTCTCCTTGGAAATATGGTAGCGGGAGTGCTTGTGGCATTCAACGGCCTATCGGACTTCATCACAAGTGAAGTTGACAGACTTCAAATCTGGCAAAGGCGTCCGAAAGCAGGTAACGCGGTTGCCACACGAAAGGGATGCCATGTCTAACCAGCAAGAGGCCCGGCGCGAAATGATTGCGCGGCAGTTTATTGAAGCTATTCCACACGCCCAAGAACTCGGTATGAAAGTCACCGAGATCGCGGATGGGAAGGCCACTATAGAGATGGCCTATGATGCGCGGCTGGTGGGTGACCCTGAAACGGGCGTTATTCACGGCGGGGCTGTGTCGGCCCTGATGGATACATGTGCCGGTGCGGCTGTGATGGCGCATCCGTCCGCTCCGGTCGCAACTGCCACGCTAGATCTGCGCATCGACTATATGCGGTCCGCAACCCCCGGTGAGACGATCATTGCCACGGCAGAGTGCTATCACGTCACCCGTTCAGTCGCATTCGTGCGGGCAACGGCAGTAGACGCTGATCCGTCCCGTCCTGTGGCATCGGCCACAGGTGCCTTTACCATCGAAAGACCGAAATCATGAGCCGCCGTCCAGAGCCTGTTCAAGTTGTCAAGCAGCGGCGCGATGCAGCCTTGCAAAAGCTGGTCGCGGGTGTGCCCTATATCCAGTTCCTCGGCATCGAGATCGACCGGCGGGGAGATGAGCTCACGGCGATCCTGCCCTATGCGGATCGTTTGATTGGCAACCCGATGCTGCCCGCCTTGCACGGTGGTGCCACTGCCGCATTTCTGGAAGTCACCGCAATCATTGAGTTGAGTTGGGCAATGATATGGCAAGACATGGAGGCGGGAAACTTCAATGAGGACAGCCCGCGGATGCAACTGCCCAAAACCATTGACTTCAGCGTTGACTATCTTCGCTCTGGTCTGCCGCGTGACGCCTATGCCCGCGCAAGGGTCAACCGATCAGGCCGGCGTTTTGCCTCTGTTCACGTGGAGGCATGGCAGGACAATCGTAGCCGGTTGTTCATTCAGGGCACGGGGCATTTTCTGATGCCCGCACGTGATGGCTGATACATCTGTCGTGACCCACCGAAGGGTTCTGTCCATTGCCCTTCCGATTGTTCTGTCGAACGCGACTGTCCCTCTTTTAGGGATTGTTGATACAGGTGTCGTTGGCCAGTTAGGTGAAGCGGCCCCGATCGGCGCTGTTGGTATCGGTGCCATCATCCTGTCCGGGGTCTACTGGATCTTCGGGTTCCTGCGCATGGGGACCACGGGTCTGACATCGCAGGCCGCTGGTGCGAAGGATGTGGACGAGGTCGATGCGCTACTTTCGCGGGCTTTGTTGATTGGACTGTCCGCCGGTCTGATCATGATTGTCTTGCAGGTCTTGATCTTTCGCGGTGCTTTCCTGATCTCGCCCGCAAGCGCAGAAGTGGAGGCATTGGCGCGTGACTATATGCAAATTCGCATCTGGTCGGCACCGGCGACAATCGCGCTTTATGGGATTACCGGCTGGCTGATTGCGCAAGAGCGCACGCGCACCGTGCTTGTCCTGCAAGTGGCGATGAATGGATCGAACATCCTGCTGAGCTATTATCTGGGCTTGGAACGTGGCTGGGGTGTCACTGGCGTTGCTTGGGCGACATTTATTGCCGAGTGGGGTGGTTTGGCACTCGGCCTTTGGTTCTGTCGCGGTGTATTCGGGCGTTCAGCCTGGAAGGCTGTGGCCCGTGTCTTTGACATGCAGCGGCTGAAGCACATGGCTGTCGTTAACTCCGATATCCTGATCAGATCGGTTTTGTTGCAGGCCATTTTCATCAGCTTCCTTTTCTTCGGGGCAGATTTTGGCGACGTCCAGCTGGCCGCAAATCAGATCCTGCTCCAGTTTCTGCACGTTACGGCCTATGCATTGGACGGGTTTGCCTTTGCAGCCGAGGCGATGGTGGGCAACGCGTTGGGCGCGCGGGCGCGCGCAACCCTGCGGCGCAGTGCGCTGCTTAGCAGTCTTTGGGGCGCGACGATCTGTGTTGTCCTTGCCGCCAGCTTTGCGCTGTTTGGCACCAAGGTGATCGACATGATGTCCACTGCACCCGAGGTCCGCGAAGCAGCTCGGATCTATCTGCCGTACATGGTGGCTGCCCCGATTGTAGGGGTTGGTGCGTGGATGCTGGATGGTATTTTTATTGGGGCCACGCGCACCAAAGATATGCGCAACATGATGATTGTCTCGGCGGTCGTGTATTTTGCAGCGGTCATTCCGCTGATGGCCGTGTTCCAGAATCACGGGCTGTGGCTAGGGCTGTTGATCAGCTTTGTTGTGCGTGGGGCCACGTTGGGTTGGAAGTATCCCGCACTTGAAGCTCAAGCAGATGCCCAGAAATCAGGTCCAGTCAGCACGCCCTGATCCAACGGCATCCGCGACCGACGCAAACCCATCGCGTGCGAGCAAAGCATCCAGTCCTGTCGCGATTTCGCTTGCAAGCGAAATGCCCCCATAGACCAACGCAGTATAAAGCTGCACGGCGCAGGCCCCTGCGCGGATTTTTTGATAAGCTTGCTCTGCTGACCCGACACCGCCGACACCAATAATCGGCAAGTCTGTCAGGCCAGAAAGTGCAGCCAACACGCGTGTTGATTTTTCAAACAGGGGCTGTCCGGACAGCCCGCCGGCTTCTGCCTGATGGGGGCCATGCAACCCCTCGCGCGCAAGCGTTGTGTTCGTTGCGATGATCCCCGCAACACCAGAGGCATTCGCGACCTCGGCAACCTCGCCCAGTTCATCGGGGGATAGGTCCGGCGCGATCTTGAGGAAAACCGGTATTGGCGTTCGCAATGTGCTGCGCGCCTCCATTACGCCTGCAAGCAGGGCTGCGAGGGCCGCTTTGCCTTGCAGGTCACGCAGCTTTTCAGTGTTCGGGGAAGAGACATTCACAGTGGCAAAATCAACGTCGCCGCCGCAACGGGTCAGCACCGTGGCAAAATCAGAAGCTTTGTCTGCGCTGTCCTTGTTGGCCCCTAGGTTCAGGCCGATCACCGCACCCTTTGGTCGCGCCGCCAATCGATCCGCAATCGCGTCCATCCCGTCATTGTTAAAGCCAAAACGGTTGATGGCTGCTTGATCCTGCGTCAGGCGGAAAAGGCGCGGTTTGGGGTTGCCGGGTTGTGGGCGCGGTGTGGCGGCGCCGACCTCAAGAAACCCAAAGCCGGTTTTGGCAAGCGCATGGATCGCGGTTGCGTTCTTGTCGAAACCAGCGGCTAGACCGACGGGGTTCGGCAATTCCAACCCCGCAAGCGTCGTCTTCAGACGCGAAGAAATAACCGGCCCACCGCGCGGACCAAGACCAGTGTTCAGCGCCTTCAGCGCCAATCCATGCGCGGTTTCGGGGTCAATCTGGCGCAGCGCCTTCAAGCCAAGCGTTTCAAGCGCTTTCATGAAAGCTCCGGAAATTGGTGCACACCGTCTTGCAGCGGCAATGGTTTGGACCAAACGACATCGCTTAAACGGAATTTGCGATAGAGATGTGGGAAGAGAACGCCTTCGCGGGCGGGCTCCCATTTCAAAGGCTCTAGACCCTCTGACTCAACGGCGAGCAAGACAAGCCCTTCGATGCCGGAAAAATACTTGGCGGCAGTTTCTGCCACCGTCTCGGCGGTCGAGAAATGGATGTAACCATCAGCCAGATCAATCGGAGCCCCGTCGGTTTCGCCATCGGCTTGCATCTGCGCCCACTCTTCGGCGCGAAATATCTTGTAGATCAACATAGACGCGTGATGGCGCGCGACCTGACAATCGTCAAGCGCCTGTTACAATTTAGGCGGAAGGATGGTCCAACAGCCCTGTAACGCAGTGGCAGGTGGGAATGGATTTGACTCTCCATCTGTCGCTCGACAAGCTGACGGCATTCCAACACTGGGGGATAAAATCCAAATGCTAAAAAGAATCCTGACGACAACATGTGGGCTTGCGCTTGCTGCTGGCACAGCCTCTGCGGACTATACGCTCCACATCATCCATACCAACGACCTGCACAGCCGGATCGAGCCGATCAACCGCTTTGATTCGACCTGCAACGCCGAAGATAACGCCGAAGGGAAATGCTTTGGCGGGATCGCGCGCGTGATCACCAAAGTGAATGAGCTGCGCGAAGAACTCGCCGGTCAGAACGTCGTTCTGCTGGACGCGGGTGACCAGTATCAGGGCAGCCTGATGTATACGACCTACAAAGGTGATGTCGAAGCCGAGTTCATGGAAATGATCGGTTATGATGTCATGGCTGTCGGTAATCACGAATTTGACGATGGTGACGAAGGTCTTCGGAAGCTGACTGACAATGTGTCCTTCCCCGTCATTTCCGGGAATATTGACGTTTCCAGCTCGAATATCTTGGCCGGTCAGGTCGAGAACCATGTTGTGCTTGAAGTTGGCGGCCAGCGCATTGGCATCATCTCGGCTCTTGCTGTTGATACTCAGGAAACATCCAGCCCTTCGGACGCTGTAATCTTCACCAATGAGATTGAGAGCCTGCAGGCTGATGTCGCGGCGCTTGAGGCCGAAGGTGTCGATAAAATCATCGCGCTCACGCACGTTGGCATGACCAAAGACATGGCAATCGCAGAGGCCGTCAGCGGTCTTGATGCTGTTGTTGGTGGTCACTCTCACACACTGTTTTCGAATACCGAAGAAGGTGCTCCAGCCTATCCTACAATGGTCAATGGTGTCCCTGTCGTGCAGGCCTATGCCTATTCCAAGTACATCGGTCATTTGACATTGGAATTTGATGATGCAGGCAATGTGACCTCTGCAACTGGCGATACAATCCTGCTCGATGCAAGTGTCGCTGAGGATGAAGCTGCGGTAGCGCGTGTGGCCGAACTTGCTGGCCCGATTGAAGAAATGAAAACACGTGTGGTCGCAGAAGCTTCTGAAGCGATTGAAGGCGACCGTTCGGTCTGCCGCGCAATGGAATGCCCAATGGGTAACCTTGTTGCGGATGCAATGCTGGACCGGGTTGCCGATCAGGGCATCCAGATTGCAATCCAGAACGGTGGTGGTCTGCGTGCTTCAATCGATGCGGGCGAAATCACCATGGGTGAAGTCCTGACTGTCCTGCCATTCCAGAACACGTTGTCCACATTCGAAGTGACCGGCGGCAAGATCGTCGAAGCCCTTGAGAATGGTGTCGGCCAGATCGAGGAAGGGGCAGGGCGCTTCCCGCAAGTGGCAGGCATGTCATTCACGGTGGACGCTTCTGCGCCAGCAGGGTCGCGTGTTTCTGACGTAATGGTTGGCGGTGCGCCGATCAATCTGGCTGCGACTTACGGCGTTGTGTCCAACAACTACGTCCGCAATGGCGGT
Source organism: uncultured Loktanella sp. (assembly GCA_964385035.1). Classification (GTDB taxonomy): domain Bacteria; phylum Pseudomonadota; class Alphaproteobacteria; order Rhodobacterales; family Rhodobacteraceae; genus Yoonia. Next base: position 23,308 of record CAYLMZ010000019.1, on the reverse strand, counting down.
GACGGCTACAGTATGTTTGAAGACGCAGCGAAAGCGTATGACTTTGGCCCGGATTTGGCCGACGTGACTGCTGAATTCCTCGCTGCGAACGCGCCATACCAGCCATACACGGATGGTCGCATCACGATGAAGTAAGCACGCGCCTCGATGCCGCTTCAAGAACGCGCCACCTTAACGGGTGGCGCGTTTTTTTTGTGTGCCAGTGAGACTAGAACTACGCGGCTGATGGTTCGTGCAAGCTCTGTGCCGTTGACGCGTTTATTGCCTTAGGTAAGGTCTTGTTCGATCCTTTTGATAATCTTCGCTTCTGCGTCGTCTTCGACACCGGACGGATCGACGTGCGTTTGTTGCAGGTTGTCCGGCGCTGCGGAAAGCCGCATCAGGACAGCAGGCGCAAGGTCGTCAGCATGTTCAATGAGAGCGATTTTTCCGCCCGCCTCAAGGTCTTTGTAGGCTTCTACAAAATTGAAGACATGTGGGCCGCTTATGGCAAACGCGCCGAGACCCACAGGCTCGAAAGGATTGTGGCCTCCCACGGGTTCAAGTGAACCACCAATGAATGCGACAGGCGCGAGCCGATACCACAGGCCCATCTCTCCCATCGTATCGGCAAGATAAACCTGAGTTCTTGTCTCAATGTCCTCCTGCTGGGTCCGCCGCGCTGAATTGTAGCCCGCTTGAGAAATCAACTCTGCAATCTCGTCACCCCTTTCAGGGTGTCGGGGCGCAATGATCAAGAGAGTATCGGGATCTTGGCGTAATGCTTCCGCATGCGCCTTGAGGACGGCACCTTCTTCGCCACGATGTGTCGATGCTGCCAGCCAGCATTTTCGGGTGTCTATCTGCGCTGACAGCTTTTTCAACTCGGCACGATCACAGGACAAAGCAGGCGCCCGCGCCTTTGTCGATCCGGTCACTTCAACCAATTGCGGCGACACACCAAGCGACAGGATCAACTCGGCTGTCGCCGTGTCCTGGGTTGCGATGGAGTTGAACCGGCCCAGCAGGGCGCCGATTGTGCCAGCCCATTTGCGCCAGGACCGCGCCGTCCTTGGCGACACGCGCGCATTGATCAGGTGCATCGGTATGTGACGCTCGGCTGTTTCTATGATCAGCCGCGGCCAGATTTCACTTTCGGTCCAGACGGCGACGTCGGGTTGCCAGTGATCCAGAAACGCTTTGGTCGCTTGAGGTGTGTCAATCGGCGAGAATTGGTGAACTGCGCGGTTCGGGAGCTGCTGATCCAGAAGCGCGGCGGACGTGCGGGTCGTCGTGGTGATCACCACAAAGAGATCACCATGCGTCTTTAGCAGTTGAGCAATAGCGCCGCGCAGTGCTTGTGACTCGCCAACTGAAGCCGCGTGAAACCAGACGACTTTGCCGTCCGGCCTTGGAGTCGTTGTTTTGCCGAACCGTTCGGTCAGTCTGTTGGGGTCTTCTTTGCCCGCGGCGACCCGTCGTTTCAGGATTGCCCGATAAACCGGCTGCGCAACCGTCGACAAGGCCAGGTAGATTTTCAGGGCGAGAGAGGTGGTCAAGATGCGGGGCCTTTACTGGGCGAAATAAGCGCGAAAAGCCGGACTGGATGGCGCGTCGGTTGGGCAGTGGTAGCCACCGATAAACCAGATTTCAACATGTGCCTTTCGCTAGCGCTAACAAGAAATTGGTAAAAAAAGTTTGCCAAAAGGGCGTTTTTTGATAACTTGCCGCCACATTTTTGACTCAGATCAAGTTTGCACTTTCGTTTTCTTTCTACCACGATGGACGAACGGAAAGAAAATTATGACGCCAATCTGGTCACTTGGCGTCATGCACTAAACGACCAAGCCCAAATGCCGGGCGATATTCTGGGAGGAATATTACATGAAAACCAAGGCAATCGCAGCAAGCCTCGCTGTATCCCTCACAGCTGGCGGTGCCGCTCAGGCGCAAGAAGTCTTCGAGATGACAACGGCTTTCTCACGCAACCTACCAATCTTGGGTACGGCGGCGACGGACTTTGTTGACAAGATCAACGGCATCTCCGGTGAGGTTGAGTTTGAACATTTCGATCCCGGTGAGTTGGTCCCGGCACTTGAAGCACTTGATGCTGTTTCTGCCGGATCGGTTGACGCGGCTTACACAACTTCCGGCTATTGGCAGGGTAAGATCCCGGCCGCTTCGCTGTTCGCGGCTGTGCCATTTGGCCCTGAAGCGGGCGAATTTCTGGGCTGGGTTCTTTATGACGACGGTGCCGAGTTGTTCCAGCGCATGTATGACGAGAACGGCTATAACGTGAAGGTCATGCACTGCGGTGTGATCGCGCCAGAAACATCCGGTTGGTTCAAAGAAGAGATCACAAGCATGGAAGACCTCGAAGGTCTCAACATGCGTTTCTTCGGTCTGGGTGCGGAAGTCATGCAGCGTCTGGGTGTTTCGACATCTTTGCTGGCAGCGGGCGACATCTTCCCCGCGCTTGAGCGTGGCGCGATCGATGCGACAGAATTCTCTATGCCGCTGATCGACCAGCGTCTGGGTTTCTACAACATCGCATCCAACAACTACTTCCCCGGCTGGCACCAGCCTGCGACCCTGTTTGAACTGCTGATCAACAAAGATCGCTGGGACGAGCTGGACGAGCGTGCACAGACACAAATTGAAATGGCTTGCTTGGCCAACATCACCACCAACTTTGCTGAAGGTGAAGCCAAGAACTATGCGGCAATGGTTGCAAACGAAGCCGAGTTCGGCGTGACAAACCGCCAGTGGCCACAAGAGATGCTTGAGACATTTGAGGCAACTTGGAACGACGTTGCAGCAGAGCTGGCCGCTGAGGACGAGTTCTTTGCAGAAGTCTGGGCTGACCTTCAGGAATACCGTGAAGGCTACAAGATCTGGGCCAACAACATCTACCTGCCACGTCCACGCAACTAAGGGCGCAGGGCGTCAGAACTTCGGAAGGGGCGGCGGATACGCCGCCCCTTTCTTAAGCCAACATCGAATGAAGGGCCTGTCATTATGGACAAAGTCGAAGAAATAGTCGCGGTATCAGACCCCGGCGAAGTGGGCCGTGCCGAGCACAATCGTGGCGACCGGTTCATTGTCCAACTGTCCAATATTGCAGCATGGCTCTTTCCCATCCTGATGCTGGTCATTACCTCGCAGGTGATCTTGAGAAATCTTGGTCACAACCAAGCTTGGCTCGATGACCTTCAGTGGTGGTTGTATGGTGCTGCGGTATTGATAGGTGTTGGTTATGCAGTGACCACCGATAGCCACGTGCGGGTCGATATCTTTTATGACGGGTTCTCCAAAGAGAAACAGACCCGCATCAACATTTTCGCCATTGGGTGGCTTTTCCTGCCTTTCATCGTTTTGTCATGGGATGTGACCTACGACTATGCGCTGACATCCTTGCGCGCGGATGAAGGCTCCAGCAGCCCCAATGGTTTGCACAATCTGTGGATCATCAAGATCTTCACCAACCTTGCCTTCATCTTTATTGCTATCGCCTGCTGGGCCGCTGTGAAGCGTAACCTTGCCCGTTTGCATCCACCTGCCTTGTGGCGGCAACTGTGGGCGACCTTCCCGGGCACCTTCTTGCTGATCAATCTCGCAATCTATTATGGCCTCTATGGCATCATGTGGCTGCTTGCCGAAGAAGGTGCTTCGTCGCGCGACATCTCTCGCACGGCCGTCTTTGGCGAAGTCGAGTTCGGCAACTACGAAATCACCTACACAGTGCTTGCTGCGCTGATCATTACCCCTGTCCTTGTCTTCGTTCTGCGTGCCCTGGACCCATCCCGCAAGTCCGGAGCCTGAAGCCATGCTTGAATTTATTGGTCAGTTTCTGACGCTGAATGAAATCGCCGTTCTGGGGATGTTCATCACTTTCATCTGGATGCTCTTCCGGGGCATTCCGGTGGCGATGGCCCTTGTGGGCGTGAGCCTTGTCTTTGTCGTGATTGCCGAGGTCTTCCTTGATCCCTACCGCAGCTTCTTTCGCGACATCATCGAATTCGACCGGACGGGGATCAACTATCAGCGTCTGAGTGCGCTGTCTGCGCGGATCTTCGGCAGCACAGTCAACAACCCCGTTCTGGTCGCGCTGCCGATGTTTATCTTCATGGGGTTGATGCTGGACCAATCCGGTGTGGCACAGCGCATGATGCAATCAATGCAAAAGCTGTTTGGCGGGCTGCGGGGTGGTTTGTCACTCACGGTTCTTTTGATCGGGATTATCCTTGCCGCATCGACCGGTGTTATTGGTGCCTCGGTGACATTGCTTGGCGTGATGGCGCTGCCTGCCATGATGCAGCAGAACTACTCCAAACCGATTGCCACAGGTACGATTGCGTCGGCAGGTACGCTGGGCATCCTGATCCCGCCATCGATCATGTTGGTGATCATGTCGGACCAGCTGGCGATCAGCCTTGGTGACTTGTTCATGGGCGCACTGTTCCCCGGTCTGATCCTTGGTGCACTTTATATCACCTTCATCGTGATCTACGGTTTGATCCGACCTGATGCGATGCCTGCACCGGAAAAGACCGAAGAGGTTGGTTGGCCCGTCGTCAAAGAAGTACTTTTGGCCGTGGTTCCACCTATGCTGCTGATCCTGCTTGTTCTGGGGTCCATTTTTGCTGGTATCGCCACCCCAACAGAAGCCTCGGGTCTGGGTGCGCTGGGTGCAACGGCGCTTGCACTGGCCAACGGTCGTCTGAGCTTCAAAGTCCTCAAAGAGGTCAGCCGCTCTACACTGAACACATCGGGTTACATCGTTGGTATCTTTCTGGCTGCAAACTTCTTTGCATTCATCTTGCGCCGCTATGGCGGGGACGAGATCATTGAGGGTATGGTCCTTTCGGTCTTTGAAGACCCCTATATGATCGTTCTCTTCATTCTGTTCATCGTGTTCCTGATGGGCTTCTTGCTGGACTGGATCGAGATCACGATCATCATTATGCCTTTGATGCTGCCGATCATTCAGGGCCTTGGCCTTGAGGCGGACATCCCAAGCTTTGGGCAAGTTCAGGAACCGGTCGTGACGTGGTTTGCGATCCTTGTCGCCGTGACGTTGCAAACCTCGTTCCTAACGCCACCGGTTGGTTTCGCGCTGTTCTACCTCAAAGGTGTCTGCCCGCCGGGCGTGACGATTGCCGATATCTACAAGGGCGTAATCCCCTTCGTGCTCTTGCAGCTCTTGGGTCTGTTCATCGTCTTCGAGTTCCCGGCACTAGTGACGTGGCTACCGTCGGTGGCCTACGGAAACTAGGCTGGAATGACAGTCAGACCGCTTGACATTGACCCAAGCCTTTGCTTCATCGCAGGGGCTTGGGTTTCTTCTTTGGAAGGCGAGAAGCTCTCGCTGACCAACCCATCGGACGGTTCCACGCTTTGCGAGATTGCGCGCGGTAAGCCATCCGATATCGACTTGGCAGTTGATGCCGCACAGCAGGCCTTGGCAGGCCCGTGGGGCAAAGCAACAGCGGCCGAGCGTGGTCGCCTACTGGCCAAAATCGGTCATTTGGTGTTGCAGAACGCAGACGAACTTGCCCGATTGGAGGCGCTGGATGTCGGCAAGCCTTTGACGCAGGCCCGTGCCGATGTTGTTGCTTTGGCCCGCTATATGGAATTCTACGCCGGTGCGGCCGACAAGGTTCATGGCGAAACGATCCCCTATCTTGAGGGTTACACCGTCTACACCCTTCGCGAACCACATGGGGTGACGGGGCACATTATCCCGTGGAACTATCCAATGCAGATCATTGGCAGGTCTGTCGGCGCCGCATTGGCGATGGGGAACGCCTGTGTCCTGAAGCCAGCAGAGGAGGCCTGCCTGACCGCTTTGGCCTTTGCCGAACTGGCCCGACAGGTAGGGATGCCAGAGGGTGCACTGAACGTCGTCCCCGGCTTGGGGGGAGAGGCGGGTGCTGCGTTAGCAGCGCATCCACAGGTGCAGCATATTTCTTTCACGGGTTCGGTCGGGGTCGGAAAGCTGATCCAGCAAGCAGCCGGCCAGAATGTCGTTCCCGTCACGTTGGAACTGGGTGGAAAGTCGCCACAGGTCGTCTTTGATGATGCGGACATTGATGCCGCACTCCCATTTCTCGTGAACGCAGGGATACAGAATGCAGGACAGACTTGTTCGGCGTCGTCGCGCATTCTTGTTCAGCGCGGCGTGCTTGATCGCGTGACCGCGATGATGGCCAAGCGCTATGCAGCCCTGCGTGCCGGTCCGGCTTTGCATGATCTGGACGTCGGACCCTTGGTCTCATCGCGACAGCAAGAAATCGTTCGTGGTTTTCTGGCGCAAGGCGACGATCTAACGATGGCGGCACAAGGTCAGATCGTGCATGACGCCGCTGCGGCAGGTGCCTACGTTGCTCCAACACTTTTTGCGGGCGTTGATCCGGCACATGTCTTGGCGCGGGACGAGATTTTCGGACCAGTGCAAGTGATTATTCCGTTCGATGATGAAGAAGAGGCCATCGCCATCGCAAACGGGACCGACTACGGACTTGTGGCCTCGTGTTGGTCGGAAAATGGCGCACGGCAAATGCGGATGGCACGCGCGCTACGGGCCGGTCAGGTCTTTATCAACAACTACGGCGCCGGTGGCGGTGTCGAGTTGCCCTTTGGCGGATC
>CAYLMZ010000019.1:0-16581 GCA_964385035.1 uncultured Loktanella sp. | reverse complement strand
CGCGACCATGTCGGTCAGGTCAGCCAGCTCTTTGGCAGTGGGCGTGGCGCCTGCCTCCCATTCCAGAGACGTGATGTTCAAATCATAGCGATCCGCGAAATACTGGTATCGTGGATGCGTCGCGATTATCGCAGTGCCGGCAAGCGATGCCGAAAGTTCGGCCCCTTGCGCGTCCAGCGCAAGCAGATCTGCACGTAAATCGTCAAGACGCGCTGTGAGTTCTGCCTCAGGCACCAAGCCACGTGCGGCGACTGCTGACGCAATCGCCTCGGCCTGCGCGATGGCGAGTGCGGGGTTCAGCCAGACATAAGAGGCGGTGCCCTCATGCGAATGCTCATCGCCATCACCATGACTGTGAGTGATGCTTTCGGTCACAATGAACCGGTCTTCGATTGCGGCGGTCGTGTTGACGGTTTTTGAGCGCGGCAGAGACACACGATCGACCCATGTCGCGAACCCCGCGCCATTCAGCAAGATCAGGTCTGATGACTGGATCATACTGATATCCGAAATTGCAGGACGCCAGAAGGACGGATCGACACCTTCGGGAACGGGGAAAACAACCTCTGCCTCGTCACCAAGCAGTGTTTGCGCGAAATACTGCAAAGGGTAATTCACAGCGACCACCCTTGTTTGGTCCTGCGCCGTAGCCATTGTTGCGCCTACGATAGTCAGCGCACCAGTTGCAATCCATTTTAGCACGTTTCTGATCCTTAGCTTTGACAGCTTCTTGCAATATCGTCGGGCGTCACGATCCAATAGTTTTCATGGCTGCCTGTATCGACCTCGATCACCAGACCGGCACTGTGGTCTACGCTTTCAAGCGGGATCATGGCTGTGCCGTCCGTCTGGATATCAAGCCGCGTTTGCAAGGTGTTCTCACCATCAAGGATGCGCACCTCGCCTTGCTGAACGACGTTGCCGTTTGAAAACTTTGCCTCGACAAGGACCGCTTCGCAATCAACCGAGGCGAAGACGATCAACTGATGTGCGGCCACACTCAAAGGTGCAGCCGCCAGCATCATGCCAAGTCCTATTGCCCGGATCACTGACCGGTCCATTCTTCAAAGTGAACCCAGATAACGGCGCCCAACTCGACCGCTTTGTCCACGCCGTCCTGAGGCAAAGTGTAGTCCGCTGTGTTCAGCGCAGCAAAGCCCCACCAGCCATCAGATGGCGGTGCATAGGTGAAGACACCATCGGCATCCGCTTTGACAGTTTGCGTGATCATCAATTCATCCGGTGCAGTTGCCGCCAGCCCTTGATTGAAGAACTCGACCTCAACTTCTGCGTATGGCACAGGCTCGCCGTCCATCTTGACGATCCCCTGAAAGACGTTGTGTTCCCACAGCCCGAATGGCTTGGAGAGAGGCACAATTTCCGTCTTCAGGCCAAGTTCTGTGTCCCATCCGTCGTCATCTCCATAGGCTGTGACGTAGGCCTTGGTGTAGTGAATGATGAATGCGTCTTCAGCAGGTTCCCAATAGGGCTGTGGCTCCATCGCGAAGATATAGGTGCCGGGGCGGTCCAGCGCATAATCAAGGGTATAGCCTTGCTCGTCCATCACGGTGGCACTGGCCAGTTCGCCCAGCAAGTCGGTTGTGGTGCCTTCATGCGTGACGGTGAAGCCAACGGGTGTATCCAAAATCATCCCGTCCATCTCGAACGGATGCGAGAATGACATTGTAAGCCCGACGCTGCGCCCGTCTTCTTGACTGATCATTGGATCACTTGGGATGATCATCCCGTAGTGGGCCAAAGCGGGTGTCGCTGCGATGAGACCTGCCAGTGATGCTGTTGTTAGAATGCGTTTCAATTCAACCTCCTGTGGTTAATTGCTTAATGCGAGCAACCAAGCAACCCAGCCTTCTGCGTTCCGGGCCACCAGTGCTGTGCCTATTGCGGCTATGAGCATTGAACCTAAAAGTAATGTGAAGGTCTCGGCTGACAACAGCCGCATGACCATGCCGCGTTGTGCCCCTAGTTTCACCGCAGTGGTGATTTCGCGGGCACGTAACCGATAGCTGAGAAAAATCGCGAGCCCGATTGCGGCCAGCGCCGCGACTGCGATGATCACAGTTACGGCATCCAGCAAAGACTTGATCCGGAAAATCCGGTCAACGAGCCCCTGCACCACGCTTGCCGGTGCGATAAGCTGTGTCGGGCCTTTGGCATCCAGATACCGTCCCTTAAGGATTGTTGACGCGCGCGTGTCGTTTGGCACGACAATCACAGCCGTTGTGGGAAAGTCGTCCTGTGCGCCGTGAAAATGGAAACTGTCGATGTTTTCGTCCGTAATCCGTTGGTATTGGACCACAGCGGCATTGGCGATGGCATCGGTTCCAGCAGCGACCTCTGCCGCAGTGACGACATCTTCGTGCCCGTGGCCAATGCCCTGAATGACCCATGCGGTTTTGATATCAACAAAGATTGCCTGATCATCGGCTGAGTTTGTCGGGGCCAAGACACCGACAATCGGCATCTCGAGCGGATAGACGCCATCGAGGTCGAACAGGTTCTCTGGCGATGACACCAAGGTATCACCAACGCCCTTGCCAAGGGTTTCGGCGACGGTTGCGCCAATCACAGCTTCGCCCAAGAACGATAGTCCGCGCCCGTTTGTCAGCTCAAGGGCGCGAAAATCAAAGTAGTCCAGCGTTGTGCCAACAATCCGAAACCCACCGGATGCAAAGGCTGTGTGGACTGGAATCGGAATCGCAAGGCCACTGTCCCAGACGGCTTCAACCTCGCGCATCGGGACCGGCGGTGGGCTCTCTTCCGAGAAATAGAGGGCTGCCATGGTCAGATCGAGTTGTGATCCACGACTTCCCAACAATAACGGGGTTGCATCACCACGCGCAACCAACGCCCGTTCGCTTGTCGACAGCAGGATTTGCGTCGCCGCGGGCACGAACAGGATCAGGGCCGTCACCAATGTCAGCACAAGACTGCGCGCCCAATGGTATCTTAGGTATGCAAATGCGAGATAAAGCGCGTTCATGCCGGTGCACCCTCGCGGAACTGAGCGAAGTCGAGCACACGCCCGAACCGTGGAAGCAACTCATGGTCATGAGTCACTGCCAGCACTGCTGCCCCCGCTTGCGATGCCTGATCAAAAAGCAGATCGAGGATTCGCGCCTTGCTTTCGGGATCAAGATTGCCTGTGGCTTCGTCGGACAGGATGACCTTTGGTTGTGTCACCAAAGCCCGGCAGATTGCGACACGCTGTTGTTCGCCCTGGCTTAGGGCAGATGGATGACGATCAAGCTTGTCACCGATCCCGCAAGACGTCGCCAAAGCTTCAGCCCGGGCACGGGCGGCATCATCCAGCTTCAGCGCTGATGTAATGCGGTAGGGGTAGAGAATATTCTGGCGGGCCGACAAGTAATCCAGCAACGCGAAGTCCTGAAACACAAAGCCAATCGTGTTGGCGCGAAACTGGCGGCGTTGGACATCTGACAATGAAGCCACGTCTGTCCCGTCGACATCAACCCTGCCGGCTTCGGGCGTGAGGATACCGGCAATCAGGTTCAGCAATGTGGTCTTGCCACTGCCGCTTGGCCCGACGATGGCAACACGTTCGTCATCCTTCAACACGAACTGGGGCACGTTAAGCCGGAACCCCGTGCCGCCATAGCGGAAGGAAAGATCTTCTACAGTGATCATTCGTCAGCGTCCGGTGCCAGAAATGTCTCACCCGCCGTGTCACGGTTTACGTCCAGCAAGGCGAAGTCTGTTATCCGCCATGCCCCATCAACAGGTGCCACCGAAAGGTCGGCGCTGTAGGTATTGCCACGCACATGCAGATGTTCGGCGTGTCCAACTGTCCCGATTACCTGCCATGAGGCATCGATTGCCAACGTCCCAGCCTCGCGCGTCACGCTTGTGTTCAGCAGCTTGATTTCGTGGATCGTCTGGTCGGCCTCTTCAAGACCGCCGCCTGCCATCGCGCCGACGCGTTCAAGGTAAAGATATTCCAGCGCCTTACCATGCGTGACGCTGGCCAAGGTATCGTAGATCGTGTCCTCTTGGGTTGCGCCGAAAGCCTCATAGACGACCAGCAAAAGGGCAGGGGTCAAGCGCCAGAACTCGGCCCGCGCCTCTTCGATTGTCATCGGCTCCAGCCCGGGGGCGGCAAATGTGTCGGTTTCGGAAATCGTTTCGCCACGTGACACGACGGCAAAAGCGATCACAGCTGCCAAACCAACTGCGGCAAGACCGGCGAGAAAGGGTGTCTTGGTCATAAAATGCGATCGTCCGTTCAGGTGGCATTCTGCGCACTCTCTTACAGAGCAAAGAGGACTTCAACCAGTTGCAGGGCCTGCCGTGATCAACTGTGCGTTGGGTCACGGACAATTAAGATGGTGTAAGGGCACGGGCCATTGGCTTAGCCTTTGCCAGGTGTGCTCCGACACCCGAAGCGATGAGTGGATTACACGTTGACAGAACTCTCCCGATAATTAATTTTACCAATTAAAATAAAGGGGGCTGCGATGTTTGTTGGTCTTGATATCGGAACCTCTGGGGTTCGCGGAATACTGGTGGATCAAAGTGGCGTGGTTGTGGCCGAGGCCGAAGCACCGCTTGAGACTATGCACCCGCATCAAGGCTGGTCCGAACAAGACCCCGATAGCTGGGTCTCGGCATGTCAGCATGTGATCGGGGCGATGCGTGCTGCTGACAGCCAAGCCTTTGCCAAGCTCAAAGGGATAGGGCTCAGCGGGCACATGCATGGGGCAACGCTTGTCGGCGCGGATGGCAAAGCGCTTCGCCCATGCATTTTATGGAACGATACGCGGTCCGCGACAGAGGCAGCCGCCCTCGATGCGTTGCCAGTGATGCGTCAGGCCTCGGCCAATATTGTTTTCCCTGGATTCACGGCTCCCAAGCTGGCTTGGGTGGCAAAGCATGAACCGGATGTCTTTGCGCAGGTGGCAAAATTGCTCTTGCCAAAAGACTATGTCCGCTACTGGCTGACCGGCGAATATCTGAGCGATATGTCCGACAGCGCAGGTACGTCCTGGCTGGATGTCGGTGCGCGCGACTGGTCAGAAGCAGCCCTTTCAGCGGGGGGAATGCGCCGCGATCAGATGCCTGATCTTGTCGAGGGCAGCGCGGCCGGTGGACGGTTGCGGTCAAGCCTGCGCTCCGATTGGGGGCTGGCCGAAGATGTGGTCGTTGCCGGGAGTGCGGCGGACAACGCCGCTGCGGCATGCGGTATCGGCTGTTTGAACGAGGGAACTGGTTTTGTTTCTCTGGGGACTTCGGGCGTCCTTTTGGCAGCGCGGGATGGCTTTGCTCCCGCGCCCGAGACCGCAGTCCACACCTTTTGCCACGCTGTTCCCGATCGTTGGTATCAGATGGGCGTGATTTTGTCGGCGACGGATAGTCTGAACTGGCTCGCGCGCAATCTGGGGCAAGAGCCCGGCGCACTGGCCCAAACACTTCCAGACAGGGTTGAGGGGCCATCGTCGATCCTGTTCCTGCCTTACCTGTCAGGCGAACGCACGCCGCACAACGATGCGGCTATCCGTGGCGCATTTCTCGGGCTGGATGTGGCCAGTGATCCTGCCGAACTCACGCAGGCCGTGATGGAAGGCGTGGCCTTTGCCTTGCGCGATAGTTTTGAAGCGCTCAAGGCAACTGGTGCTGACATTCAGACCCTCTTTGCAATTGGTGGCGGTTCTCGGTCCGCGTTTTGGTTAGAAACAATCGCTACTGTCCTCAACACACCAGTTGCATTGCCAGCCGCGGGAGAGTTGGGGGCTGCAATGGGTGCGGCGCGTCTGGCGATCTGTGCAGCCACGGGCGCCAGCCCAAATGATATTATGACCCCTCCGACAGTGGCGCGTGTCGTCACCCCGCGGACAGAGTTGGTCGCTGACTATGACGCTGCCTACGCAAGGTTCAAGAAGGCCTATCCCGCAATCAAGGATGTAATGACCTCATGAGGTGGTTCTTTCTGGGCGGTATTGTTTGTGCAGGTGTTGCGGTTGCGGGGACGGTTCCTGATCTCGGCGCGCCCTTATCGTTTCGAGAGCGTGATCCGGATCGCGTGAGACTTGGCCAGTTGCTGTTTTATGATCCGGTCCTGTCGGGCAACCAGCAAGTCAGCTGCGCCACCTGTCATCATCCCCGCTTTGGGACAGGAGACGGCGTGTCGCTTTCACTGGGTGACGGTGGCACTGGTCTTGGACCGGACCGTGTCGTTGATCCTGACAACCCACCCGAGCAGCGGATTCCACGCAACGCGCCCGCATTGTGGAACCTTGGTGCCTCAGAATTCACCGTGTTTTTTCATGACGGCAGGCTTGAAGTGGACGCTGACCAGCCAAATGGCATTCGCACACCGCTCGGCGCAGATATGACTACAGGTTTCCAGTCGGCGCTGTCAGCACAAGCGATGTTTCCCGTGCTCTCCGCAGATGAGATGGCAGGCCATTATTCCGAGAACGATGTCAGCGCAGCCGTCCGGCAAGGCCTTTTAGCGCAAGAAGGTGGTGCATGGGACATTATCGCCGCAAGGGTCGCGGCGATCCCTGAATATGCAGATGCCTTTGAGGCGATAGCCCCCGGCGAGGCTGTGACCTTTACCGAAATTGCAAACGTGATTGCCGATTTCATGGCCGATGAATGGCGCGCTGATAACAGCGCGTTTGATCGGGCTATGCGTGGTGAGGCACCTCTTGAACCTCTGGCGCAGAAGGGGATGGAGCTGTTCTATGGCGCAGCTGGGTGTGCTGATTGCCACGCAGGCTGGCTTCAGACCGACCATGATTTCCACGCAATCGCGATGCCGCAGATCGGGCCCGGGAAAGCCGCCCGCTTTGAAAGCCATGCCCGCGATGACGGGCGTATTCGCGTGACAGGCCGTGCAGAAGATGCTTTTGCTTTTCGGACACCATCTTTGCGAAATGTGACTCTCACCGCCCCTTATGGGCATGCGGGGGCCTATCAATCACTTGAGGATGTCGTCCGTCACCACCTTGATCCTGTTGCGTCGCTTTATGCTTACGATCTGTCCATGGCGCTGCTGCCCGATCTCGATGGCGCAGAGGATGACAGGATCATGGTCTCGGATGCAGATATGGCCGCTATCGCCGCGGCAAATGAGTTGGCCCCCCAAGATTTGCGTGACGATCAGGTCGCAGCCCTCTTGGCCTTCTTGAAAGCGCTTGAGGATCCGGCCGAACGCCTTGGTGTGCCGGCATCTGTGCCGAGTGGGTTGCCCGTCGATCGTTAGGGGTCAACGCGTGATGATCAGCGACTGATTTACGCTGAGCTGTTGCCAATCCCCGATTGTGCCGTCGGGCCAAATCACACGAAGCTCTACCGTATCTTCTTGCCCCAAGCCAAAGTGTTCCGGAGTTGCCTGGCCACTTGCATGGCCGCCGCCGATCGTGATTTCGCGCGTTTGTGTGCGAGTGGATGTACGCAGTTCAATAAAGCTGCCGATCGCATTTCGGTTCGGCCCCGACTGTTCCAAAGCGATGGATAACCAGTTGCCTGTTCCCGATGAAATGTTCTGATAAACCTCCATCGCGGCCCTGCGGTTCACAACGGCCAGATCAAGCAAGCCATCATTGTTGAGGTCAACCAAGGCTGCCCCCCGCGACCGTGCCATAGAGGCGATGCCGGCAGGGCCGCCGATCTCGATGAACTGGCCCGTATTGGTCTGCTCAAGCAGGGTATTGGGGTCTTGCATGGCGAGCCCCGGCATCTGCTCAACGTTGCCCTTGGCGACAAAGATATCATCGCGCCCATCGTTAGTGACATCGCCAAATTGGGCATGCCAACCCGTAGAGGGCCTGCCATCCTCGCCTACATGAGGCCTGTGTGCCGTGGTGCCATAGTCATAGGTCACATCCCGCCAGACAGGCCCGCCTTGGTCAGGATCGAAATGCTGGAATTTCTGATCCCCCATTGAGGTCAGGTAGACTTCGGGAAAGCCGTCACCGGTCAGGTCACGCGAGGCGATCCCCATGCCCCAGATAGAGTAGGGGAGCCAGTTGTCGTTTTCGTCAAACAGACGGGGCGTCTGATCCATCGCCCAAAGCTGTTCCTGACCGCCGCGCACATAGTAGTGCCGATCATTGCTGATCCGGAGGTCGGCTTGTCCGGTGCGTCCCCAATCAGAGAACAGGATCGACAGGGCGCAATAGCCGGGTTCTAACCTAACAGGGGCGGCATATCCGTTTCCCGAAGGCCGATAAAGGCGCGTTGCATCACAAGCCTCGAACGGGCCTTCCGGGTCAGAGCGGTCAACATAGGTGCCAAAGGCCAGCGTCGGAAGTGTTTGGCCTGTTTCCCAAGTCGCGGAGAATGCCGTGGTCCAGTGATCGCCGGACACAAAACCGATGTCGGCAAATGGTTCAAAAGCGCAATCACCCAGCCCCCGCATCAGCACATCTGGGCCCACGCGTAAAATGGCCAGGTCCATGATCCCGTCACTATCGATATCAATGGGGTAGGCACCGGTCACACCCGTCAGACCGAGCGCCCCCGTTGTCACTTTGCTAAAGTTGAGGCTATCGCGTGATTGATTGAGAAACAGTTGCGCTGGGCTGGTTCCGCCGGCTGCGTAAAGCTCTGGCAAGGCATCGCCGTTGCAGTCAAAGACAGCGAGGCCACCACCGACAAAATGCTCCCACCCTCCGGTATAAACATGCTCTGCGATCGGAATCGGGATGAATTGCGGGTCCGCGTGCGCGATGGAACTGACCGCAGCGGTCGCCAAAGCCATTACCCTCAAACTCATTTGCCCAATTCCTTCACCTTGAGCGCTGAGACATGCTCGATCCCCATCGCGGCGGCACCACGGGCCCACATCAGATCGTCCCAATGGTGCACGCGAATATCCGGCAAAGGCGCATCGACTTTCACGACATTCTCGCTCACCTGATCCAGCACCATCTCTGTGTGCAGATGGCTGATCCGATGTTCGGCCCCGGCGATGATGATCCGCTCAGGGTCGAACAGGTTGATAAGATTGGACAGGCCTAGCCCGAACATCTGACCCGCCTCTGACAAGAGCTTTTCAGCCTTGGCGTGTCCCCCGGCCGCAAGGTCTGCCAAGACCCGAACGGTTGCCACATCATCCGATCCCAGTTCGTCCTTTGCGCGGCGCAGCAGCCCAGAACTGCCTACATAAGCCTCAAGGCATCCGCGCTGCCCGCATTGGCAGATCGCACCATGCAAGGCCACTTTGGTGTGCCCGAACTCCGCACCGCAGCCACGTTCGCCGCGATGCAAATGCCCATCAAGCACGATCCCAAGCCCCACACCATGTTCGACAGTCACGACAAGAAAGTTATCCAGACCGCGGGCCTCGCCAAAAAGCTGCTCTGCCTTTGCGACAAGATTGGCGTCATTATCCACGAAAGCAGCACAAGGCAGGTGATCCGCGAGCAAGTTGCCAATATCGATATTCCGTTCCGTGAGTGACGATGACCAATGCACAAAGCCGTTGCCCGCATCGACCTGACCGGCCAATCCGATCGAGATGCCAGCCAATGTTTCGATGCTGATCCCGATCTGCGCGCAAGCAGCAGACACCGCGTCTTTGATCGTGAGCACAAGTGCAGTCGGCGCCATCTTCCGCGCGGGCAGATCTACAGCAAGGTTGGTGACTTCGCGACCGTCGAAATCAAGGATCAGGATCGACATTGTGTCCCGTGCGATCTTGATGCCCGCCACGTGAAACCGCCCCTGCTGGAGCCGCAATGAGACACGCGGGCGGCCGCGCTTTGCGCCGTCGGTGGTATCGGTTGTACTGACTTCTTCAATCAGGCCACCCGCCATCAAGCCAGAGGTGACAAAGGTGACGGTTGCGGGGCTGAGTTTCAGAGCAAGCGCGAGGTCGGTGCGGGATGCTTCACCCGCAGACCGGATCGCGTTCAGGACGCGCAAACGCGTCAGCGCGCGGGCATCCAATCCCGCTGTCTCCCCTGCGTGACGCTTTGGTGCCGCGCCCGATTCTCTTTTCATTTCATAACCATACACACAAAAACCAGGGCTTGGGCATATTTTTTTCGACAAGTAAAAAAATTATGCTACCAAATTAGCAGGCTCGACGATTCGGTAACATGAGCCAGTCTAGGGAGGACAATATGAAAAATATTTTGGGTTTGTCTGCTGCGGCAGTTTTGATGGGATCTGTGGCTTTCGCTGATGGTCATGGCGTGACCGTAGGCGTGAGCTGGTCGAATTTCCAGGAAGAACGCTGGAAGACGGACGAAGCTGCGATTGTCGGTGCGTTGGACGCAGCAGGCGCGACCTATGTGTCGGCTGATGCGCAGTCATCTTCGTCGAAGCAATTGTCGGACATCGAGAGCCTGATTGCACAGGGTGTTGATGCTTTGATCATTCTGGCACAAGACGCGCAGGCGATTGGTCCTGCTGTTCAGGCAGCAGCTGACGAAGGCATCCCGGTGATTGCCTACGACCGCCTGATCGAGGACAACCGCGCGTTCTATCTGACATTCGACAACGTTGAAGTCGGCCGTATGCAGGCGCGTGCAGTGTTCGATGCGCAACCATCTGGCAACTACGTCATGATCAAAGGCTCCCCCACCGATCCGAATGCAGACTTCCTGCGCGGTGGCCAGCAAGAGATCATTGAAGCCGCGATCGAAGCTGGTGACATCACCATCGTTGGCGAAGCCTATACAGATGGTTGGTTGCCAGCAAACGCACAGCGGAACATGGAACAGATCCTGACAGCGAATGACAACGATGTTGACGCGGTGATCGCATCCAACGATGGCACCGCCGGTGGTGTTGTGGCTGCTCTGACTGCGCAGGGTATGGAAGGTATTCCAGTGTCCGGTCAGGACGGCGACCATGCTGCTTTGAACCGTGTGGCACTTGGCACGCAGACCGTTTCTGTCTGGAAAGACGCACGTGATCTGGGCGCAGCTGCTGGTGAAATCGCCGTCGCTCTGGCTGGCGGTGATGCCGTTGGTGACAGCGTCGAGTGGACATCGCCCGGTGGGACAACAATGACCGCACGCTTTCTTGAGCCCGTGCCGATCACAGCCGACAATCTCTCTGTTGTTGTTGATGCAGGTTGGATCACACAAGAGTCACTTTGCCAGGGCGTCGTAGACGGCCCTGCGCCTTGTAACTAAACTCCCAGTGGCCCCGGCAGTGATGTCGGGGCTGCACTATATTCGCGCTTGGTAAGAAGGTCTGACATGGCTACCGACACAACAGCGCCGATCCCCTCAAAAGACAAAGGCAACCTGCTCCAGAAACTGGAGCTTGATATGCGTTTGTTGGGTATGATCGGAGCACTCTTTATTCTCTGCATCGGGTTCAACTGGTTTACGGACAGCCGGTTCCTGACGCCCCGCAACATCTTTAATCTGACGATCCAGACTGTCTCTGTCGCCATCATGGCCTGCGGCATGGTCTTTGTGATCGTAAACCGCCACATCGACCTGAGTGTCGGGGCATTGCTGGCCACGACCTCTGCGGTGATGGCGATGATGCAGACACAATTCTTGCCTGACCTTCTGGGGTTGGGGCACCCAATGATCTGGATTTTGGCAATCATTATCGGCCTTTTGGTTGGCACATTGATTGGGGCCTTTCAGGGTTGGATGATCGGCTATCTGACCATTCCCGCCTTTATCGTGACACTTGGTGGGTTCCTCGTCTGGCGCAATGTGGCGTGGTATCTGACCAACGGTCAAACCATCGGCCCGCTTGATCAGACCTTCCTGATCTTTGGCGGGACGAACGGAACGCTTGGCACCACGTGGAGCTGGGTTTTTGCCGCTGTCGCCACAGTTGGTGCGATCTGGGCGATGTGGAATGCGCGCCGTGCGAAAGTCGCCCATGACTTCCCCGTGAAACCGCTTTGGGCCGAGCTGACCCTGTCCGGTATCATCGCCGTGGCAATCTTTGGCTTTATCGCCGTTCTCAACGCCTACCTGATCCCCGAGCGCCGCCTCGAACGCATGTTTGAGGCCCGTGGGGAAGTCATGCCGGAAGGTTTGACCGTCGGATATGGCCTACCGATATCCGTTCTGATCCTGATCATGGTCGCCGTCGTCCTGAGTGTGGTGGCAAAGCGGACCCGCTTTGGTCGATACATCTTCGCAACTGGCGGAAACCCGGATGCAGCAGAGCTTTCGGGCATCAACACCCGTCTGCTGACGGTAAAGATTTTTGCGCTCATGGGCTTTCTTTGTGCCTTGTCTGCGGTCGTGGCATCGGCGCGTCTGTCCAACCACTCTAACGACATTGGCACATTGGACGAACTGCGCGTGATCGCGGCAGCTGTGATCGGTGGCACTGCCCTCGCAGGTGGGTTCGGAACAATCTACGGCGCCATTATCGGGGCCTTGATCATGCAGTCACTGCAATCGGGCATGGCCATGGTTGGCGTTGATGCACCATTCCAGAATATTGTTGTCGGCACGGTTCTTGTTCTCGCCGTATTGATCGACATCATCTACCGAAAGCGTGTGGGGGCGAAATAATGGCAAACCAAGGGAAAACCCCTCTGGTCGAGATGAAGAATATCTCGATTTCATTTGGCGGGATCAAGGCCGTCGACGATGTGTCTGTCGATCTGCACCCGGGCGAAGTTGTGGGCCTTCTGGGTCACAATGGCGCTGGCAAATCGACACTCATCAAGGTGCTATCCGGTGCCTATAGCAAAGACGCGGGTGAAATCTTCATCAATGGCGAGAAGGTCGAGATCAATTCGCCTCGTGATGCCCGCGCCAACAATATCGAGACGATCTACCAGACACTCGCTTTGGCCGATAACCTTGACGCGGCATCCAACCTCTTTTTGGGGCGCGAGTTGATGACGCCCTTTGGGCTGGTCAACGATGCCGCGATGGAGGCCGAGTGCCGCAAGATCATGGGCAAGCTCAACCCGAACTTCCAAAAGTTTAATGAGCCTGTCTCCGCCCTGTCTGGCGGTCAGCGACAGTCAGTCGCGATTGCGCGTGCGGTCTATTTCAACGCCCGTATCCTCATCATGGATGAGCCGACCGCGGCGCTGGGCCCGCATGAAACCCAAATGGTTGCGGACCTGATCCAGCAGCTGAAAGCACAAGGAATCGGCATCTTCCTGATTGATCACGACGTACATTCGGTGATGGAGCTTTGTGACCGCGCGAGCGTGATGAAAAACGGCCAACTGGTCGGGACTGTCGATATCGCCGATGTCACCGATGACGATCTGTTGTCGATGATCATCCTTGGCAAGAACCCCACAGAAAAGGCGGATGCATAATGGCGACAGGTTTCTTTGATGGCGTAAAGCCTGCTGAGTTCTACCACTACAATCCTGATGAGACTGTCATGGGCAAGCGGATGGAAGACCACCTGCGCTTTGCCGTGGCCTATTGGCATTCGTTCGCGTGGGAAGGGCAGGACCCCTTTGGTGGCCAGACCTTTATCCGCCCTTGGCATCCCCAAGATGATATGGGTCGCGCCAAGATGAAGGCCGATGTTGCCTTTGAGATGTTCGATCTGCTGAACGTGCCCTATTTTTGCTGGCACGATGCAGACATCCGGCCCGAGCAAGGCAACTTTGCCGATAACCTCAGCACCCTCAACGAGATCACCGACTATATCGGTGAGAAGATGGAAGGCTCCAAAACCGGCCTTTTATGGGGGACGGCCAATATGTTCAGCGACCGCCGCTGGATGGCTGGGGCATCCACGAACCCTGATCCGGATGTCTTTGCCTTTGCGGCGGCCACAGTGAAGTCCTGCATGGACGCAACCCAGAAACTCGGCGGCCAGAACTATGTGCTTTGGGGTGGCCGTGAAGGGTACGAGACGTTGCTTAACACCGACATGGGACAAGAGCTCGACCATATGGGCCGGTTCCTGTCGATGGTTGTGGATTACAAACACAAGATCGGGTTCGAGGGACAGATCCTTGTTGAACCCAAACCGCAGGAACCGTCCAAGCATCAATATGACTATGATGCCGCAACCTGCATTGGGTTCCTGCGGAAATATGGTCTTGAGAATGAGGTGAAACTCAACCTCGAACAGGGTCACGCGATTTTGGCCGGACATTCCTTTGAGCATGAGATCGCTGTGGCGGCTTCCGAGGGGATGCTAGGATCCATTGATATGAACCGAAACGACTACCAGTCCGGCTGGGACACCGATCAATTCCCAAACAATGTCCCCGAAGTGGCGCTTTGCTACTATCATATCCTGCAAGCTGGTGGGCTTGGTCAGGGTGGAACCAACTTTGACGCCAAGTTGCGCCGCCAGTCTATCGATGCACAGGACCTGATCGATGGGCATGCGGGTGGTATGGACGTCTGTGCGCGTGGGCTGAAAGCGGCAGCAGCCATGATCGAAGATGGTGGTTTGGAACGCGCCCTGAAGGATCGCTATGCGGGTTGGCAGGCGCCTGCCGCGCAAGACATGCTTGCCAGTGATCTAGAGGCGATCACCACCCGCGTGCTTTCTGAGGGGATCAACCCCGAACCACGTTCTGGCAGACAAGAAGCGTTAGAGAACTACGTCAATCGCTTCGTTTAACGGAGCACGTTTGCAGGCGTTTGGAGCGACAAAAGGGCGGGGGCCTGGCCCTCGCCCATTTTGCTTTGTCAGGTGTTCCCAGTCAGCAATAGGCAGCGAGCGTCGCACGGCACCCGTCCGTCCAAACCTGGCGCAGGCTGACCTCAAAGGCGTCGGCAAAGGCTTGGTTATCGGCCAGATCGCCGTAGATTGCCTTTTGCTTTAGCCATGCAAGCGGTGTCTCTTTTGCCTCTGCTGCCACACGCGAGAGGGCGTCCCAATGTGGATCGTTTGCAGCGATTAGGCTGCCGTCTTCGCGTGTGCCTGCACACATGCGCGCCCAAAGCGCCTCGGTCAGAGCGAGCCCTTCAATACTGCCGCCGGATGCAAGAGCATCCCGCAGAATTGGCAGAATGAAACCCGGATGGCGCGATGATCCGTCAAATGCCACACGACGTGTGGTGTCATGGATCTTTGGATTTGAAAAACGGTTCCCTATCAGGTCGAGATATTCGAGCGGTGTTTGCTGGGGAACAGGTGCCACGTAGGGTGCGATCTCTTCGCGTTCCACCTTGTGAAAGAAGGCAGCGATATCACGGTCGGCCATGCAGGCCGCGATGGTTGGCATGCCCAACAGTTCGCCTGCGTTGGCAAGAACTTGGTGGCCTGCGTTCAACATGCGGATCTTCATTGTTTCATAAAGATGCACGTCATTTGTGAGCGTCACACCGACGTCTTCCCAGGCGGGGCGGCCTGCGCAAAAGTCGTCTTCAATCACCCATTGGCGGTAATTCTCATGCGTTACCGGAGCGTCATCATGAATCCCGAGGTCTTGCACATAGGCCAATTCACTTTCGCCTGTCGCGGGGACGATGCAATCGACCATCGCATTGGGGAAACTGGCATTTTGGTCGATCCAGTCGGCAAGTTCAGGGTCACTCAGGCGCGCGAGGCCAACGATGGTTTCTCGCAGGATATCGCCATTGTGTTGGAGATTGTCGCAGCATTGCCCTGTAAATGGGCCATGACCGGCGGCCCGACGGGCCTTGAGCGCCGCAACCATCGCACCAAACGCGGTACGCGGTGATTGCGGGTTGGCCGCATCGTGTTGAATATCAGCATGAGCGCTATCCAAGGCGCCCGCAGCATCGCGATAGTAGCCGCCTTCAGTCACTGTTAAAGCAACGATGCGAATGGCAGGGTCTGACATGGTTTGGATCAGCGCGGCGTTGTCAGCCTCGACTGGCAAGAAATCGATCATCGCGCCTGTGATCTCGGTTGTTGATCCATTGGGATCAAGCTCGATCAACGTCGTCAGGCAATCCTGCTGCAAGAGGCGTTGACGCATTGCGTCATCGTTTGGACGGACACCTGCACCGATGATGGCCCAATCATGAGCCTGACCATTCTGCATCAGGCGGTGCAAATACCACGCCTGATGTGCACGGTGAAAATTGCCCAGCCCGATATGAACGATCCCCGCAGTCAGCGCTGCGCGATCATAGTTGGGCGTCAAAACGCTTTCGGGCATTTTGCTCAAATTGGCATTGCTGAGTTTCACAGGGCCTCCTCCCTCGCCATGGTCTTTCATCAGCTCATCCAGTTCCCGCCATCGACGTTGTATGTTTGGGCGACGATGTAGTCGGCGTCGCTTGATGCCAGAAATATAGCCATCCCGGTCAGATCCTCGGCGGTGCCCATCCTCCCGAAAGGCACCGCCTCGCCCACTTCTTTCTTCTTTTGTCCGGGGGCTTTGTTTTCGAATTTTGCGAAAAAGGCATCGACACCGTCCCAATGTTCTCCATCGACAACGCCGGGGGCGATGGCATTCACGTTAATGCCGTGTTGGATCAGATTGAGACCTGCCGATTGCGTCAGACTGATCACAGCCGCTTTTGAGGCGCAGTAGACGGCCACAAGTGCTTCGCCCCGCCGCCCTGCCTGACTGGCCATGTTGATGATCTTGCCCTTGATGCCACGGTCAATCATATGCCGCGCCACCGCCTGCATCGTGAGTAATGTGCCTTTGACGTTGATGTCGAACACGCGGGCGTAGTCATCTTCGGTGATGTC
>CAYLMZ010000018.1:21600-31901 GCA_964385035.1 uncultured Loktanella sp. | reverse complement strand
AACCGGTGATTGATCCGCGCCTCAACGAGATGGATTACTTTAATCTTGGGCAGGCACTGGAAGATGTGCACGGTGTTCCTTTTCCCGGTCCCGACGAATTTGCGGGTCATGTCCCACAGGTTCTCGAGGCCTGGCACCGCGCAGAGATCATGGGGGTAGAAACCTTTGCGTCGTTTGAGAACCGCGTTACTTCTGTTTTGAAAGAGGCCGCTCTTCCCGGTGTTCGCGTCCTCTGTGTCACCTCTGGTGGGGTGATCGGTATGATAATGCGCCATTTGCTTGACCTTGATCCTACACGCATGGCGCATGTCTTGCTTCCGATCATGAACACATCGCTACACCGCGTCCGTGTGATCCCCCAAGGTCCAATCCTTGCCAGCTTCAACGCAATCCCGCATCTTGATGATCCTGATCGTCTGCATGCACGCACCCACTATTAAGCTTCAGGAGGCCAATAGATGCTGAAACTCCATTATGCTCCGGGAACGATTGCCGTGGCGACTGCCATCGTGCTTGAACACACCGAACAGGAATATGAGGCGATCAAGGTTGATTTCGCTTCCGCGGCGCAGACCAAGCCAGCCTATTTGGAAGTGAACCCCAAAGGCAGGGTTCCGGCACTTGAGACGCCTGACGGCATCCTGACCGAGACACCCGCACTCTTGGAGTATGTTGCCCCCGATATGGTGCCTGATGATCCATTAGAGGCCGCCCGTATGCGCGAGCTAATGGCGTATCTGAATGGGACGGTCCATCCACAACATGCGCATAAGATGCGTGGCAGCCGTTGGGCCAGTCAGGAATCTTCATTCGAGGACATGCGCGCAATGGTGCCGCAGCGGATGGGCGAATGCGCGGCCCATTTGCAAGAGATCCTTCCAAAGCTGCCGTTTGATGCAGGTGCATTGGAGGTTGTGTCGGATGCCTATCTTTATGTCGTCCTCACATGGTTGAAAGGGGATGGTGTCGAGATTGAAAACTATCCCCGTTTGGCGGCGTTCCAGCATCGCATGAACACCCATGCTGCTGTGCAAGCTGTCTATGAAAAAGGGATGCTCTGATGGTGCATGTCTGGGTCCGATCTGAGAGCCGATCAAACGAAGAGCGGGTTGGCTTGACGCCCGAAGGCGCGGCCAAACTTTTGGCGGCTGGTTTTGACGTGACTGTCGAAGAGAGCAGCCAGCGCATTTTGCCCATTGCCGACTATGCCCATGCTGGCTGCAAGATCGCGCCAGAGTTTTCGTGGATCGATGCACCGGACGATGCCATCATCTTTGGCCTGAAGGAGTTGCCTGAAGACGGCACCCCTTTGCGTCATCGCCACATCATGTTCGGGCATGCCTACAAAGGTCAGCCGTCGGGAAAGGTGCTTCTCGATCGGTTCAAGGCTGGTGGCGGGACACTGCTTGATCTGGAATATCTCACGGACCCCGATGGCAGGCGTGTTGCTGCGTTCGGCTATTGGGCGGGGTATGCCGGTGCTGCCGTGTCTTTGATGTGCTGGATCGCACAGCAAGCCGGTGGCATCGCAGGTCCGGTTCACGCTTATCCGAGTGCCAATCATCTGTTGATGGAGTTGCAGCAGGCTTTGGTCAGTGCAGGGACTGCCCGCCCGACGGCTTTGATCATAGGGGCTTTGGGGCGTGTGGGCAACGGTGCAGCCGATTTGTGTCAGGCGATGGGGGTGGCCACGACCAAGTGGGACATGGCCGAGACAGCGTCCGGCGGACCATTCCCCGAGGTTCTGGCTCATGACATCTTTCTTAACTGTATTCTTGCCCGCCCCGGAACACCGGTCTTTGTCCCGGCGAGTGCAAAGACAACGGACAAGAAGCTGACCGTCATTGGTGATATTGCCTGCGACCCCGACAGCGATTTCTCCCCGATCAAAGTCTACGACAGGACGACGGATTGGAGCGCGCCTGCCTTGCGCGTGGCTGATCGTCCGGTTCTCGATGTGACGGCTATCGACAACCTGCCGTCGATGTTGCCTGCGGAAAGCTCGGCTGATTTTGCCGAACAACTGCTGCCGCATTTGCTGATGCTGAATGATTTGGACAGCGGTGTTTGGCCCGGTGCGCGGGGCTGGTTTGAAAGGGCAGCGGCCTGATGGGGTATATGGTGGATGGCACCTATCACGTCGGGGATGATGTCACCAAAACGCTTCCCTCGGGCGAGTGGGAGCGTAGCCGGAGTAGCGTTCGCAACTGGATTGGTGATGCCGATTTCCCGGCTGATGCGACGCGCTATCACCTTTTCGTCGC
Source organism: uncultured Loktanella sp. (assembly GCA_964385035.1). Lineage (GTDB taxonomy): Bacteria > Pseudomonadota > Alphaproteobacteria > Rhodobacterales > Rhodobacteraceae > Yoonia. The sequence goes on along the minus strand of CAYLMZ010000018.1, from coordinate 29,637 downwards.
CTGGAATTGCCCATGGGCACATCGCACGCTCCTGACCCGTGCGGTGATGGGCCTCGATGCGATCACCGTGTCTTACGCGAAACCGAACCGTGACGATCAAGGGTGGGTTTTTGATGAGATCGGTGAATTTGCGGACCCTCTATTGGGTGCGCGCGCCGTGCATGAAGTCTATAGCGCCGATCCCATGGGCTACACCGGTCGCCTGACCGTTCCAGTGCTGTGGGACAAAGTTGCGGGCCGGATGGTCAATAATGAAAGTGCGGACATCGTGCGGATGTTAGGCCAATGCTTTGATGGCCCTGATCTTTATCCTGAACCATATCGTGCCGAGATTGATGCATGGAACACGCTGATCTATGACACTGTGAACAATGGGGTTTACCGGGCTGGCTTTGCCTCTACCCAAGAGGCCTATCAAAAGGCCGCCTATCAGGTGTTTGAAACGCTCGATAAAATCGACGCGCATCTGGGTCAGACTGATTGGTTGGCTGGCGATCGTTTTTCTGAGGCCGACCTCCGACTATTCCCAACACTGGCCCGCTTTGATGTGGCCTATCACTATGCGTTCCGGTGCAATCTGAAAAAATTGTCGTATTACGCGCACCTTTGGCCTTATGCCAAGCGCATTTACCACATGTCTGGCGTGGCCGAGACTGTGCGTTTTGACATCTATAAACGTGGTTATTTCAGTGCGAGCGAAAAACGGAACCCGCTGGGGATTATCCCAATCGGACCGACCCTAAACTGGGACTAGGCGGGCCGGTAAAGCGCGTCTTCTTCTGCGTTGGCATCACCACCCAATGCCTCTAGCCCGGCTTCAAGATGGTCAGATAGATGCGGTGAGCCCAGCAGGTATTCGGCGGTCGGTATTGTTGCCTCGCGTTCAGCGGTGGCCAGCGCCTCTGACAGGTCTTCGGGGTCGAAACTGCCGCGCCCGAACCAGAAGACGGCGACCAGCCCGTATTTCTCGTCATCTGTCAGTTGTTCCACAAATCCATGAAATTCACCCTCAGCCCGGTCGAGTTCGCGGGCCAGAATGATCACTTCGGCGATTTTGTCGGCAGAGATTGGTAGCATGACGGCATCCTCCTGAAATCAGGATGCCGTCAGAAACGGTTTGCCTGCTTTGATCTAGCGCAAGCGCCTCGCCTACTTTGCCCCGAAGAGGCGGTAGTACATCCAATCAGGCATGAACTGCGACAAGCGGAAAACCCATGAGAACATCATGGGAAAGCTTTTCTTGAAGTTGTCAGTATTCATGTGGTCAAAGACTTCTTTCGCGGCATCCTCAGGCGACATGATGAACGGCATGTTGAAGTCGTTCTTGTCTGTCAGCCGGGTCTTGATGAAACCGGGATTGATCAGTTGCACATCGATGGGAGAGGTGCGCAGATCGGCTTGCATCGATTCCGCCAGAGACATCATGCCCGCCTTGGAAGAACAGTAACCGATGGCACCGGGTAAGCCACGGAAGCCGGACAAAGAGCCAACAAGAACAATATGGCCTGCATTCTTGGCAACCATGTCTTTGATGACAGAGCCGACAACACGTGATGCGCCGAGGAAATTCACCTCTCCCATCATGTCGGCTTTTTCGTTGTCCCATTCCTGCGCCTTCATGGGCCAGTAGACGCCTGCAAGGTAGACAACGCCGTCAAGATCGCCTGCTTCAGCCGCTGCCTTTTCAACGGCTGCGCGGTCGGCCACATCGACAGTGATGTAAGAAGACTTTCCGGGGAGTTCTTCGACCAGTGCTTTCAGGCGATCCTCAGACCGTGCCGAGACGATCACTTCGGCTCCTGCGCGGCTGAGGGCAAAGGCGACTTCACGTCCCAACCCCTCGCTTGCGCCAACAAGCCAGTACCGTTTTCCTTGCCAATCTCTCACATTATTCTCCTGCGTAGGCCTTGTCTTTGGGCCGCATTGTGGCGACCAGTTCGGCCACTTTGATCCCGAACTTGCGGAATTGGCTGCGGTTCATGATCGACCCGTTGGACATCAGGTACATCCAGTCGGTCACGTCGAGCGCGTGGCCCCCGGCCTCTTCGGTCAGTTTGATTTTGTAGTTGAGCAGAACGGCAGAGCCTTTTTGCTGGCCCGATCCTGCGCCCACGACGTCGGGCGCTTCGGCTTTGATCCTGCCGTCGTTGCCCAGTGTCAGGGTCCAGACCCGATCCTGAACTGCGCCACTCTCGTAGTAGAATTTCTCTTTCATCGTGCCGACGTTGCCGTCCCAGCTTGCCTCAAAATCCGCGACGAAGCGCGAAGAGACTTTACCAGTGGGCCCGTAAATTACCCCTTCGCAGACGATGGGGCCATTGAAGCGCTCGCGGATGTCGAAGATGGGGCCATCTGCGTAGTCATCGGATTTCTGTGCCCAGAAAGAGACATAGCGCTCTTTGAGGAAAAAGGCGGCAAGCATCAGCACCGCTCCGATGAGAATGTAGGTCATAAACGACATCGTTTAGTCCTCGATCTTTGTGGCGAGCAGCAAGCCGATCGCCAGCAATTTCAAAAGCGATGGCACCGCTGCGTAAAGAAGCGTCAACATCGTAATCGCCTCGGGCGGGAGGTCAGTTGCCCCTGCCTCAAACCCGGACTGTTCCAAAAGCGGCAGCAAAACCACCGCGGCGAAAGCAAGCGTGAACTTGTTCACCAAATTCCACAGCCCAAACCCTTGCCCCCCGTTGGGTGAAATCACGGCCATGCGTTTTGCAAACATCGCGGGCAAAAGTGTGAGGTCTGCCCCGATCGTTGCACCACTTAATACGCAGATAACTGCAAAGGGGATCACATCGCCGGGCGATAAAGTCAGGGTGTAACCAAATGACGCAATCGCTAGGCACATGGCAACAAGCAGGATCGGTTTGGGATTGTATCGCCGTGCCAGCGCCGACCAGAAAGGCGAAGAAATCGCTGCCGCGAGGAAAAACAGCACCAAAAGCGCCCCTTCCCAGCCTGCGGCGCCCAGTTTGCTTTCCACATAGAAGAGGAAGAGTGTCGATGAGACCGCCAGTGGTGTTGCGTTCACCAACGCAAGGATCAGCAGTTTGCGTGCTGTCCCGTCGCTGATGATCTCACGGATGTGTGACGGCTCTTGGTCGACACGCCCTTTCCATTCCGGCCACATGAAGAAGGCCGCAATCGCTGTCAGTGCCGCAAATCCAAAGGCGAAGGCCGCGAAAGGATCTGCCACGACCCCGATTAGCACTGTGGGGATGACCGCTGCGATACACACCCCCAGGAGCGCCCCGCTTTCCCGCCATGCCGCCAGCCTGACGTGTCCTTGCGGATCGTCGCCTGCTTTGCTGACCCCTTGGGCGTAGAAGTTGATCGTCAGAAAGCTAAACGCGGTGAAAAGTCCGGTGACCGTGATGCCAAACCACCACAGCGGGTCGATGGGTGGTGCCACGGCAAAAAGCCCGATCATCGAGATCGCCATGATGAGTGCCACGCCGGTGATCACCAGTTTCTTTGATCCGCGTAGCCGTTCACTGATCCACCCCAGAACAGGGTCTTGGATCATATCAAAGAGCCGTAGTCCGAATAGCAGCGCCCCAAGTGCTGTCAGGCTCACCCCAAAGGTGTCTGCGTAGTATTTGGGTGCGTAGATGTAGATAGGGAGACCCGCACCGGCCAGCACTGCTGCAAAAATCGAGTATGCTGGTAAACGCTCCCTCAGGGCGCTCACCGGCTAACCTCTTGCGCGGGGGGTTCGGGTTGGGAGCGGAAGGTTGCCCCTTTGAACCAAAGCTTCAGCGCTTGCCAGTGGATGAGTGTGAGCACTCGGCGGGACCCAAATGGCCGACGGAAGGCCGAGCGGAGAATGCTGGCGTTGCTGATGGGCTTGCGGGCTCCGTGCAATGTCGCGATTAGCCCGCCTTCGCCCCGGGTGTAGTCAATCCAGATGCCGATACGGTCTGGCTGGATGTCGAACCGGAAGGTGTATCCACCCTCAATCGGTTGGAACGGCGAGACATGCATCAGTTTCTGCGCAGAGAGCGTTTCGTCTTTCGTGATCACCCGCCCATCGTCATGCCGGCAAAGGTAGGAATGCCGGTCGCCGAAGGTATTGGTCACTTCGGCGATAACGGTGGTGAGCTGATCATCGGCATTATAGCAAAGCCAGAAGGACACCGGATTGAACACATGGCCCAACACGCGCGGCTGAGCGAGCAGTTCGATCCGATGCGCGTCCGTGATTTGGTATTGCGCCAGCACGTCGCGGACCCAAGCGGCCCCGACCCCTTGCCTAGGTGCTCCGCCGTGGTCGCTGTCCAGGAGCGACATGAGGTTGCCCTTGTTGCGTGAGAAGAGGGCAGGGCTTCTGACATCCGCTTCTGCATCCAAGAGGACGTAATCAATCGAGTAGCGAAAAGCGTTCTTCGTTGCTCCACGCCGTCCGTGATAGGTTTGACCTGCGATATGATGGATCGCCGTGGTCACTCGGCTGCGACCTTCAGACGATCCAGCGCGTTGAGAGAATGGACAACGTCCAGCGCGCTGGACAGGCCGTCTTCGTGGAACCCGTTCTTCATCCACGCACCACAAAACCACGTGCGGTTGGACCCGTTCATTGCGGCGGCGGCTTTTTGTGCGGCAATAGCTTCCAGGTCATAAACGGGATGACGCAGGTTCACCTCGTCCCAGATCAACTCTTCGCGGATGGGGCGATTGGTGTTCAGGGTGACCATGATATCCTCATCCTTCAGCCAGGGCTGAAGCGAATTCATCCAATAGGTCAGGTTAATTTCGGTATCGGTGCGCTGGGCATCTTCTGTGTAAATCCATGACGACCAGACCTGCCGCCGTTTGGGCATGATGGACGTGTCAGAGTGCAGGACGATCCGGTTGGGTTGATACCGCACAGCCCCGAGCACAGATTTCTCAACTGCGGTCGCATCAGCCAGCATTGTCAGCGTGTCGTCAGAATGGGTTGCAAAGACGACTTCGTCGAAATGCTCCCAGTCTGCCCCATGGCTTTTCACTTCGGCCCCATCTTGCGTGCGGCGCACGGCATCAATGCCAGCGCCAAGCCGGACATTGACCCCTCGCTGCACCATGTCTTCACCCAGACGGGACACATATTGCTGAGAGCCGCCATCGACGGTGTACCATTGATGCTGGCCGGTCGCCCCCAATAGCGCATGGTTGTCGAAAAATTTCATCATCGCGTACGCGGGGAAGTCGAGGATTTTCTCCTTCGGGGTGGACCAGATCGCGCCTGAAAAAGGCAGCAGATAGTGATCACGAAAATAGTCGCTCAGCCGGAGTTTCTTGAGCAGCCCGCCAATTGCCAGGCCTTCATCATCTTGCGCGGCGGCAAGGCCCTTGGCATTGAATTTCAGAATGTCTGCGATCATGCGCAGGAATTTGGGGTTCGCGATATTGCGACGCTGGGCAAAGACCGCATTAGCACTCGCCAAACCGTATTCCAGTTTACCGCCAGCAAAAGAGGCTCCGAAGCTCATATTGCTTTTTGTGACGGGCACATTGAGGTGGTCAAAGAGCTTTGTCAGGTTGGGGTAATTGGCGTAGTTGAACACGATAAAGCCGGTATCAACGAACTTGTCACCGTTGCGACCGGCCATCTTGGTCCGCGCATGACCGCCCAGACGGTTTTCAGCCTCAAACAGGACGACTTGGTGATCTTTGGCGAGTGCATGCGCCGCGCCCATTCCAGAAATGCCTGCCCCGATAACCGCGATTTTACGGGGTACGGCCGTCCCGGATTCAAATGGCATTCGTCACGCTCCAATGTCGTCTTTTCGTCTTACCTTTCTTATTACGGAACGGCAACTTAAGCGGATCACCGATTTTTTTGGGGTTGGGGTGATCCAATCGTTAGCAGCGGCCGTAATATCAATATGTTCACCGAGACAACTTCTCTCGCAAAATCGGATGCGGAGGCCCAGCGGGCCGCGTATGCTATGAGTCGCGCGACAGGCTCTAACCGAGCGGGGAAGACAAAAGTGACAGCCGAAATGGCAACGAAACGGATGGCCTGGGTTGCCCAGGTGACCGCAGTGCGGGATGAAAAGGATCGGGCAGCTTTTGCCGAGCTCTTTGGATATTTCGCACCGCGGGTGAAATCCTTTTTGATGAAATCGGGGGCCAGCCCGGATCTGGCAGAAGAATGCACACAGGAGGTCATGGCGACCCTCTGGAACAAGGCCCACATGTTCGACCCCACGAAGGCGAGCGTGTCGACATGGATCTTTACGATCGCCCGGAACCGCAAGATCGATATCTTGCGCAAGCAAAGGCGCCCTGAACCGGAAGAACTGCCATGGGGCCCTGAAGCCGAACCTGATCAGGTTGAGGCGATGGGCCTACAACAAGAAACGGAACAACTTGGCCGCGCTTTGGCAACATTGCCGGTCGAACAAAGACAACTCATCGAACGCGCCTATTTTGGTGATCTTAGTCATAGCGAAATTGCCGCAGAGACTGGTTTGCCACTGGGGACTATAAAATCAAGGATACGACTGGCGCTGGACCGCTTGCGCCACGCAATGAAGTGATGACGAAAATGACAAAGATCAAACACCACCTGACCGAGCCCCTGTTGATGGGATATGCTGCTGGTACGCTGCCAGAGGCGTTCAATCTGGTGGTCGCTACGCATATTTCCATGTGTGACAGCTGTCGCGCTGCATTGGCCGAATACGAGGCTGTTGGTGGCGAAGTCATGCTGGATACCGTCCCTGCAGAGATGGACGCTGATTCACTTGCCGCGACCCTTGCGATGATCGACGAAGGCTTTGACGCGTTGCCTGCGACGACCCGGGCCAAGACAGGCACGATCTTTCCGGCGCCTTTGCAGGAATATATCGACGGCGATCTCGATGATCTGAAATGGCGGAAGATCGGCGGCGGTGTGAGCCAGCTTGTGCTTGAGACCTCGGCCGAGGCAAGCGTTCGGCTCCTTCGCATTCCAGCTGGAACGGCTGTGCCGGATCATGGGCACCGCGGAACTGAACTGACCCTTGTTCTGCAAGGTGCCTTCAAAGACGAAGAGGATCGTTTTGGGGCGGGTGATGTGGAAGTCGCCAATGAAGATCTGGAACACACACCAGTTGCCGAAGAGGGTGTGGACTGCATTTGCCTTGCAGCCACCGATGCTCCGTTGCGGTTCAATGGGCTGGTGCCGCGTCTTGCACAGCGGTTCATCGGTATTTAAAGTTTGACTGATCAGTCTGACAAAAGGGCTTCGCAACGCGAAGCCCTTTTCTGTTCGATAGTCGACTTATTCAGAATGGTAGGTTTCGGTATTTCCATCGGCGGCTATGGCTTGGCCAGAAATGAATGCAGCTCCTTCTGACGACAGGAACAGGCAAAGGTCTGCAATCTCCTGCGCGGTCGCAAATCGGCGGAGTGAAGTGCCTGACGTGTAGTCGCGGTAAACATCTTCAGGCGTGTCCCCTCGGGCTGCTGCTTCTGCGGCCAATACACGGTCCATGCGGTCACCACTGACAGCACCGGGGCATATCGCGTTACATCTAATCCCATATGGCCCGAGTTCCGTCGCCATCGTTTTGGTGAAGCCGATCACACCCCATTTCGCGGCCACATATGGCGCTCGAAACGGCACTGCATAAAGTCCGGACGTCGACGACAGATTGGTGATCACCCCATGGCCTTGCGCTTTCATCACCGGTGCAATCCTGCGCGTGGTAAGCATCTGAGCGTCAAGATTGACCGCAAGGCACTGTCGCCAGGCGGCAAGGTCCAGATCCTCGACCGGACCAGCTTGCCCCGCGATCCCCGCATTGTTGATCAGCACATCGCAGCCACCCATGACGTCGAGGCCTGTTGCAATCCAATGGTCAACCGCACCCTCGTTTGTCACGTCGACAACCTTGCCGGTGATCCCTTCAGGGAGGGTTCCAAGCGCGGCCTGATCAAGGTCACAGGTCCAGACCGCAGCGCCTTGCGCGGCATAGCTTTCCGCGATTGCCCGTCCGATCCCGCCGGCTCCTGCGGTCAGGAAAATACGCTGGTCCATCGCTACCCCTTGCCTTGCAAAAGGGGCGG
>CAYLMZ010000018.1:0-21500 GCA_964385035.1 uncultured Loktanella sp. | reverse complement strand
GCGACGTCGTCGCCTGCCTGACGCAGATGCGTTTCCAGCTTGCCTGCTTTCTCTCCGATGATCTCCACGTCGCGGTGCAACAGGCGGAGCGCCTTGCGGATCTCACCGGCCTGTTCGCGCATACGCGCATCTTTCAGGATCGCCCGCATGGTATTCAGGGTCGCCATGCAGGTCGTGGGCGAGACGATCCAGACGCGGGCGTCAAAACCGCCGCGCACCACCTCGGGCAGGCGGGCGTGCAGTTCGGCATAGACCGCTTCTGACGGCAGGAACATGATTGCACCGTCAGCGGTTTCACCGTCGATGATGTACTTTTCCGAAATGTCCTTGATGTGCTTGCGCACCGCGTTGCCAAGATCACGCAGGGCAACCTGTTGCAGTTGCGGTGTGTCTGCGGCGGCGAAGGCCTCATAGGCTTCAAAGGGGAATTTCGCGTCGATCACAATTGGGCCGGGTGGATTGGGTAAGTGCACCAGACAGTCGGCGCGTTTGCCGTTGGAAAGCGTCGCTTGCAGCGCGTAGCTATCGGATGGCAGTGCTTTGGAAACGATATCGGTGAGCTGAATCTCACCGAACATCCCGCGCCTTTGCTTGTTGGACAGAATATCCTGCAAACTCAGAACATCACCGGACAGCTTTTCGATATTTGTCTGGGCCTTGTCGATGGTGGCAAGGCGTTCTTGCAATTCTGTCAGGCTCTTGGTCGTTTTCTCGGATGATCCAGCCAGCGTGTCCTTCATCCGTTCCTGCATTTCCGACAGGGACCGCGCAGAACGCAGGGCATTATCCGCCAGGCGCTCGGCCATTTGGGCCTGCACCTCTGCCAGGCGCGTTTCCATGGTTTGTACCACCTGCACCTGTGCATTTGCTTGGGCATCGCTGACCGTTTGGATGTTGCCTGCGAGTTGTTGCTGGCCTTGGCCCAATGACAAGACATCTTGTGAAACGCGCCCGACCTGACCTGCCAGCATCTGAACCGCGTCGGCTGACCGGCCTGCCCGCCGCAGCGTGACCATCAGCATCACCAGCATAACCAAGAGCACAGCTGCGATGACGAAGGCGGCCAATGTGGCAGGATCGCCAAGATCAAATGTGGTGTTGCCGATACTGATCATGTGCGCCCGAACAGCCTTTCGATGTCAGAGAGTTTCAGTTCCACATAGGTCGGTCGCCCATGGTTACACTGACCCGACAAAGGCGTGGCCTCCATTTCACGCAAAAGCGCGTTCATTTCTGCCGAATGCATCCGCCGCCCTGACCGGATCGAGCCATGACAGGCCACGCGGCTCAGGATCGCTTCGATCCGCGCTTGAACCGAGGCGCTGTCGCCTTGATCGGACAGTTCGTCAATGATGTCGCGCACCATTGCTTCGGCGTTCACCTCGCCTAAGATGGCTGGTGTTTCACGGACGGCGACCGCACCACCGCCGAATGGTTCGATGGTCAGGCCGAGGCGAGACAGATCATCTGCGATTTCCAGCAGTTGGCTGCATTCGTTTTCCGAAAGCTCAATGATTTCGGGGATCAAAAGCGCCTGCGCGGCGACCCCGTTTTCGGCCATCTGTGCTTTGAGCTTTTCGTAGACCAGCCGTTCGTGGGCGGCGTGTTGATCAACAATGATCATCCCGGTTTCGGTCTGCGCGATGATGTAGTTTTCATGCACTTGCGCGCGGGCAGCCCCGAGAGGCAGGGCTGCCGGATCTTCTTCAGCCCCTTCGATGATGGGTTCAACGCGCGCTGACGGGGCTTCGCCAAAGCCGGGGGCTTGCGCCTGAAATGTCATCGACCTCGCGCTAAAGCTGGGTCGGTCCATCTGGTAGACGCGCGGCGTTGTCGGCTCTGGTTTGATCGCCCCAAGCGTCGCGTTTGCAACCGTTGTCGAGGCGCGGTGTCCTGCCTCGGCCAATGCGTGCCGGATCGCCGAGATCAAGAGACCGCGCACAGTGCCGGGGTCGCGAAAGCGCACCTCTGATTTTGCGGGGTGGACGTTGACGTCAACAAGCGTCGGGTCGCAATCCACAAAGAGGGCTGCAACCGGATGGCGGTCGCGGGAGAGCACATCCATGTAGGCTGCACGCAAAGCGCCGAGCAGCATTTTGTCCCGAACGGGTCGTCCATTGACGAAAAGGTACTGTGCAACCGCAGCCCCGCGCGAGTAGGTGGGCAGTGCGGCAAAGCCGGTCAGGTGGAACCCATCACGCGCGGCTTCGATCCTTAGGGCGTTTTCGGCGAAATCCTTGCCTAGCACGGTACGAAGGCGTCCGTGCAATGCCTCAAACAGATCGCCGCTTTCGGCGTCGGCCCGAAAGACTGTCCGGCTGTCCCCTTTGGATGCGTCCCGCAGGATGAAACTGACGAATGGTTCGGCCATCGCAAGGCGCTTGACGACATCGGTGATGGCCTGCGCCTCTGCCCTGTCGGTACGCAGAAATTTAAGGCGCGCCGGGGTGGCGTAAAACATGTCCCGCAGCTCGATGACGGTGCCGCCTGACAGGGCTGCGGGCTTTACCGGATCAGCACGACCGCCAGCAACCGCGATATTGGCGGCTTCTGTGCCAGAAGTTCGTGATGTAATCGACAGGCGTCCGACCGCACCCAGCGAGGGCAGTGCTTCGCCTCTGAACCCGAAGGATTGGATATTCAGCAGGTCAGTGCCGTCGATTTTCGATGTCGCGTGGCGCAAAAGTGCCAGCGGCAGGTCCTCGGGTCGCATCCCGCATCCGTCGTCGGTCACGCGGATCAAGGTCTTGCCGCCGTCCGCAATTACAACTTCAATTCGCCGTGCGCCGGCGTCGATGCTGTTTTCAACCAGTTCTTTTACTGCCGAGGCTGGCCGTTCCAACACTTCTCCAGCCGCAATCCTGTTGATTGCGGCCTCGTCCAGCTGTTTGATGACTGGCTGATGCTTTATTTGGGGGTCAGCGATGGCCATGCCACAAGTTCTAGCATGGCCATACGCGATTCTGCGAGTGGGAAAAGCGCGTTCTGCCTACTGCGTGCTTTCCAATCCAACGGGTTGGCCAACGACCACAAAATGCAATTCTTCAGGGTGCAGAAGTTCTGAGGCGACGCGATTGATACCCTCAAGCGTGACCGCTTCGACATAATCGTTTCGATTGGTCACATACTCTGTTGGCAAACCAACCATTTGCATGCCGACCATGATCTTGGCGATTTCAGCATTGCCATCAAAGCGCAGAGGGTATTCCCCGGTCAGATAGGTTTTTGCCAGCGCCAATTCTTCTTCACTCAGCCCTTCGTCTGCCATGCGTGCCCATTCCGCTCGGATCACCTCGATGGCTTCGGCCATGGTTTCATTGGAAGATGCGACCTGGCCGATCACCATTTCCGAGTGGAACTTGGGCACAAGGTAAGAACCGATCCCATAGGTCAGTCCGCGCTTTTCACGGACTTCGGTCATCAAGCGGGACTCAAACCCACCTGCACCCAGCACGTGGTTGATGATGAAGGCTGCGAAGAAGTCATCGTCGTCGCGCTTGATGCCGCGGTGCCCAAAGAGGGCAACGGACTGCGGTGTGTCATAGTCAACAACAGTGATCCCACCGTCCAAACCAAAGGGCACGTATGGCGGCTCATCGGGGCCTGTTGCAGGCAAACCGCCCAAAAGCGGGTCGAGGATTTCACCTACGGTTTCTGCTGTTGTGTCACCGACGACCGCAACATAGAGCCTGTCACGTGTCAGGGCATTTTGATGTGCTGTTATCAGGTCCTCGCGGGTGAGCGCGTTCACGCTCTCGACTGTTCCGTCGATCGACGAACCGTAGGGGTGATCCCCAAAGGCCGCTACGTCAAAGACCGCCCCCGCAATGCTATTGGGATCTTTTGCATCACTTGCAATGCCGGCCAACACCTGTGCGCGGACACGGTCGATCGCGTCTTGGTCGAAGTTTGGCTCAATCAGCGCTTTGCGTAGCAGCTCCAACGCCTCGGTTTTGTTTTCGGTCAGAAATCGGGCCGAGATCGCGATGGTGTCATCATAGGCCCGAAAGCTGAAACTTGCAGCCAACGCTTCCAGCTCCGACTGGAACTCCTGCGCGGTCATACCAGCAGCACCTTCTTCGATCAGGGCGGTCATGAGGTTAGTTGCCCCTCGCTTGCCCGGCAGGTCGAGCCCGCCGCCACCGCGAAAGCGCAACTCGACCGCCACAAAGGGAATAGAAGGCTCTTCAACCACCCAAGCGTCAATCCCGCCGTCGGTGGTCACTTCTTTGATGTCGATCTCGGCCTGTGCGATACTGGCAAAAATCGCAAGGCTGAGGGTCAGGAAAATACGCAGCATCAGCTTGCCTCCTCTTGGCTGGCGACGACCCAGCCGGTCACGGATTGCCTGCGGTCGAGAACTTTTTCGGCGACGGCTTTGATGTCTTCAACAGTCACCGTTTGCAGGATCTCTGGCCATGCTTGCACATCTTCAACTGTCAGGCCTTGGGTCAATGCTGCGCCATAGCGCCGTGCGAGGCCCTGCGTGTTGTCTTTGGCATAGATTTCGGATGCGCGCAGTTGCGTGCGAATGCTCTCCATGCGTGCTGGGTCGATGTCAGATGCAAGGAAGTCACCAATGACGCGATCCATGGCGGCTTCGGCCTCGGATAGGGCGATACCTTCCGCGGGCACGATCGCGAATGAAAAGACCGTATCGTCCAGACTGCCACCGCGGTAACTTGCATTGGTCCAGATCGCGGTTTCACTTTCAAACTGGAGTGCTTGCCCCAGTGCAGATGTGAAAGGCGACCCCCCCAAGAGTTCCGCCAGATAAACAAGCGCTGCGGCCTCTTCCTGTGCGCCGCTGTCACGTTCGGGTGCAAGGTAGTTACGCACGAGGAACGGTTGGCTGACACGGTCGTCCACATATGTCAGGCGCCGTTCCGCCCGGTGTGGGGGTTCTTCGGGGCGGGTGCGTTCGGGCAACTGCGCTTCGGCAGGGATCACACCGTAATATTGTTCTGCCAAGGCCAGCACCTCTTCGGGCACAACATCGCCCGCGACGACAAGCACAGCGTTGTTGGGTGAGTAGTAGAGGTCGTAAAAATCCAACACCTCTTCCATGCCCAACTGCTCCATCTCGTGCATCCAGCCAATAATGGGCACGCCGTAGCGGTGGTTTTGATAAAGGGCGGCAGCGAATTGTTCACGAGCCAGCGCATTTGGGTTGTTTTCAGTCCGTTGATTGCGTTCTTCGATAATGACCTGGCGCTCAGTAAGAATGTCCTCTTCGGTGATCCGAAGGTTGTTCATCCGGTCGCTTTCCATCTGCATCATCAACTCGAGCCGATCAGAGGCCACGCGTTGGAAATAGGCCGTGTAGTCATAGCTGGTAAAAGCGTTGTCGCTGCCGCCATTGGCTGCGACTGTGGCTGAAAACTCGCCGCGCTCGAGCGTCTCTGTCCCCTTGAACATCAAATGTTCGAGGAAATGCGCCACACCCGATACGCCTTCGGGTTCATCGGCTGAGCCCACCCTATACCAGACCATATGCACCACGACGGGGGCGCGATTGTCTTCGATGACCACAACCTCCATCCCGTTGTCGAGCATGTAAGTCGTCACCTCTTCGGCATACGTGAAAGTGGCAACAAAAAGCAGTGAAATCGTTGAGAGCAGGCGTCGCATGGCAATCCATTTGCAATGAAGTTGCCAAGATACCTACGCCAAGTGGGGCGCGGATCAAGTCACCATACGCGGATGTGAGGAATGGTGACGGATGCCTAGGCCGGATCAGCCAGATTGCGACCGCCCGGGGTGGGTTGCGGCAACGCATTGGTTGGTGGGATCACCAGCGGGTCATTCAACTGCACATCGCTTGCGTCAGGTCCACCACCCTCAAGCGCGAGAGGGTTTGCAAAATCGGGATCAGGCTCACCGCATGCGGCAAGCGTCAAAAGGGCCAGAACTGAAAAAACGAACGTACGCATCAACGATCCCTGTGCTTTGCCCGACATGATTAGCGCAAGCCTTCGCCCGCGTCACGCAGCTTTCTTTTTGTCATCTGCAAGGAAGGCCAATCCGACCGCGCCAATGAAGATCGAGATGTCAGCGACGTTGAAGGCATAAGGGTTTGTGAACCCGCAACAAGACATGTTCAGAAAGTCCGCAACAGCCCCATAGAGCAGCCGGTCGATCACATTGCCCATCGCCCCACCAAGAAGCAATCCGCCCGAGATATAGACCCATTTGGTCCCGCCCGTCCGTCGCAACCACCAGACGACACCGATTGAGATCGCAAAGGCGACCCCGATCAACACCCAGCGCATATCGAATTCGGCAAATAGTCCGAAGTTCACGCCACGGTTCCAAGCCATCGTCAGCACAAGGTAGGGGGGGACAACCTCGACCGCAGGCGGATAGGGCAAAAGCCCGCTTGGTACCCGGACTTGTTCCCACCGCAGGCCGAAGACATTGAACAGCACGTGGAATTTGATCACCTGATCAAGAAAAAAAACCCAGATCGCCGTCCATGTCATCAACCGCATATGTGTCTCCTAGTGGCGGAAGTGGCGCATGCCGGTAAAGACCATTGCGATCCCGGCCTCATCGGCAGCCGCAATCACCTCGTCATCCCGCATGGAGCCACCCGGTTGGATCACACAAGTAGCGCCCGCTGCTGCAGCTTCCATCAATCCGTCCGCGAAAGGGAAAAAGGCGTCAGACGCAACGGCTGACCCTTTCGTGAGCGGCTCTGGCAATCCCGTGGCCTCTGCCATGCGCTCTGCCTTTTTGGCAGCAATCAACGCGCTGTCGAGGCGGGACATCTGCCCTGCACCAACACCAACGGTTGCTTTGTCTTTCACATAGACAATGGCGTTGGATTTGACGTGTTTGGCGACTTTCCAAGCAAAAAGCAGATCGTCCATCTGTTCGGGCGTCGGTGCCAGTTTGGTCACGACTTTCAGATCATCCATGCCGACATAGCCTGTGTCCTTGTCCTGCACGAGCATGCCACCGGCCACTTGACGGTAGGTTGTGATCGGGGCTTTGACGTCCGGCAGTCCGTCAGTTGTCAACAGGCGTAGGTTCTTTTTCGCCGCGAAAACGGCTTTCGCTTCGTCAGAGGCGCCTGGTGCGATGACAACTTCGGTGAAGATCTCCGTGATGGCCTTGGCCGTCGCTTCGTCAAGCGGCTGGTTCAAGGCAACGATCCCGCCGAATGCGCTGGTCCGGTCACAGTCGAAGGCGTTTTGATAAGCCTCAAGCAAGGTCGCCCCGCGTGCCACGCCGCAAGGGTTGGCGTGTTTGATGATCGCGACTGCAGGGCTGTCGGCAGGGTCGAATTCTGCCACCAGCTCAAAAGCCGCGTCGGTGTCATTGATGTTGTTGTAGGACAGTTCCTTGCCTTGATGCTGGATCGCTGTGGCGACCCCGGGGCGGTTTGTGCCGTCGGTGTAGAAAGCTGCGGATTGATGGCTGTTTTCGCCGTAGCGCATTGTTTGTTTGAATGTGCCGGTAAAGGACCGGCGGCGGGGTGAGGCGTCGTGGATTGCACGGGCCATCCATGTGCTGACCGCCGTGTCATAGGCTGCTGTGCGCGCATAGGCCGTCTGTGCAAGCCGCTGGCGCAGCGCGAGCGTTGTGTGTCCGTCGTTTGCGTCGAGTTCTGCGAGCAGAGGCGCGTAATCCTCAACATCTGTGACCACGCAGACGAAAGCATGGTTCTTGGCAGCCGAACGGATCATCGCAGGCCCGCCGATGTCGATGTTTTCGATGCAAGTGTCAAAGTCGGCGCCTTTGGCGACCGTTTCCTCGAACGGGTAGAGGTTCACGACAACCAGATCGATCCCACCGATGTTGTGTTCGTCCATCGCGCTCACATGACTATCCAGATCGCGCCGGGCAAGGATACCCCCGTGCACGACCGGGTGCAGGGTCTTCACTCGCCCGTCCATCATTTCCGGAAAGCCCGTGACATCGGCCACGTCTTTGACCTCAAGTCCCACATCGCGCAGCGCTTTGGCCGATCCTCCTGTCGAGAGCAGTTCAACACCTTTTGCCGCCAATGCCTTGCCAAGGTCGATCAACCCGGTCTTGTCTGATACGGAAAGAAGCGCGCGGCGCAGCGGTGCAAGGTCTGTCATGGTGGTCCCCAGATGGCTAGTCGATCAGGTCCATCGGGTCGGCCTCTGACACATCACGCACCGCATTGGGTGTGTCCTGTGCCTTTGCCAGCGACCAACGGACGCGTGTCGCATAGGCCAAAGCGTGACCAGATAAAACCACCTGTTGCGTCGCACGCGGCTTTAATCGACCATTTTGCAGGTAAACCGATGCCGAAAGCGTCATTTGTGCAGTCTCATCATGCCGGAAGATCCAGACTTCGCCGGATTTCAGGCGAAGTGAGACGGCCCGCCCGCCCATGTCGAGCGTTGCTTCCACGTCGGGGTGCAGGTGGAACCGGATCGTATATGGGATGCCCGTATCGACCGTTGATTTGAGCGCTGACCCAAAGACCACCTGATCGTTTTCATCGAGCGTGGTCAGGATGTCTTCGCCTTCGACCATGCGCCCGTCCACAGACAGTTCCAGCAGGCGGGCATGCGTCAGCCCGTGGCTGGGCTGGTATCCGTTGTGGGACAACTCCAGTTTACGGCCGACGTCAGTATTGATGAGATTGCCGCGGACCAGTGAAGGCGTCTCAACCAAGAATTCCTGATCTCCGTCTGCATGGGCCCTCGCCCCGAGGTGTGACGATGAAATCCCTTCGAGCATCATGGTGGAATGGCTGGGTGTGGCGCGACTGGCTTGGCGCCACTTGGGACCGAACCTTGCTCCTGACCCGCAACTGACGATCAAGGGCCGTCTGCCTGATGTCAGCTCAAACGCCAATGTGCTTGCGTGCGCATCGGCGGAAGCAAGGCCAACAGGCGGTGCGGCGGCATCCGCAATCAGGGTTGTGCGCCCGCCGGTAAGTCTTGCAAAGCCCATGTGCAAATTAACGCCGGGAACATCGCGGACCCCTGCGTTTGCAAGGGCCTCTTCCAGTCGCCCGGCGATGCCACGTCCGCCACCATGAAAACGTGCCAACCCTCCGTCCGCGTGGCGTAAGGCGCGCAGAACGGGAACGATCCGCGTGATCGCCGCATCAATTGCAGTTGGAACGGTGTGCCCTGTTTCGGACAGGATTGCCTTGGTCCAATTCAGCAGGCTCAGAACCTCGAGCAGTTCTTCTGGATTACGGTTGGCAATGCCACCACCCGCATCAATCTGCGTATCACAATCATCGGCAAGTGCTGCGACGGCTCCGGCAATGTGGTGTTCCATACCTTCAAGCGAAAGCCCTGCATAGATTGTGCCCGCCAAAGCTTCGAACCGGCGGATGCCGGGCAATGTCGCGGGCCAGCGGCGTGACAGGAAAAGCGTTTGCTGGCCCATGCTGGTAAAGAACCGATTGGCTGTGGCCTTGTCCTGATTTCGCAGAAGAAAAAACCCGTGATTGATCCAGCGGATCAGCCTGCGGCCCGTAATCCCCGGTGTCCAACCTGCACCACGCCCATCACCGTAGCGGTCGATCCATTCAAAAAGCCAAAGCTGCGCCTTTGCACGCGCCCGGTCATCTCCAACGGCTGCAAGGTCATCCAGCCACGCGCAGCCATGAATTTCGTCGCAGACTGCCGGATTGTTCTGGGCGACATCCCAGATTGATGTTTCAGGCCCTTCGACAAGCAGGCCGGAGAATAGAAAGTTGCCTGCAATGAGTTGTTTCCCGCGGGCCACTACACCGATTGTGCGCGGATCGGGCACAGACACGAAAGCTGTGACAGGTTCGGCACGGCCTGCGCGGCGCGCGTGATAGCGATGCATAAAGCGGGTGCCGCTGGTGCGGAATTTGCGCAAAAGGGCCAAACCGAAAGCCTCAATCCGATTGGTCAGAGTATCTGCCGCTGACCATAGGATGAAGCTGGCGGCAAAGTCACGCGGGCTTTCGCAGCACGCAGATATAGAAACCGTCCATGCCACCCTTATCCGCCCAATAGTCGGAACGAAGCCGCAGGCCGCCTTCCGGTGTGACCCAATCAGCGTCAATCCCTGACTGCTGTGCATCAATCTGCTCGATAGTAAGGTCCGAATGCCGGGCCAGTGCCTCTTCTATCTGGACTTCGCCTTCATCTGGCAAAAGCGAGCAGGTGCAAAAGATCAATCGTCCCCCCGGCTTGAGCAAGGTCAGCGCATGATCGAGCAGGCGTTCCTGTTGGTCGATCAGCGTGCCGAATTCAGCCCCATCTTTTGCGTAGGGCAGGTCAGGGTGCCGCCGGATCGTGCCCGTGGCCGAGCAGGGCGCATCCAGCAAGACGAGATCGAAATCACCTTGGTCGAACGCAAAGGCATCGCTCACAACCGTCTGGGCAGTCAGCCCTGTCCGCAAGAGGTTTTCCCGAACCCGTTCCATGCGGCGGGCAGAGACATCAACCGCCGTGACCTCTGCTCCGGCTGCCGCGAGTTGCATGGTCTTGCCACCCGGCGCTGCACAAAGGTCCAGTGCCTTTTTGCCTGACACATCACCAAGGATCGCGACCGGCATCGCAGCGGCGGCATCCTGAACCCACCAGTCACCAGCCGCATAACCCGCCAACGTCGAGACTTGCCCTGCATCATGCAGGCGCACCGTACCATTGGGCATCAGCGTGCCGCCCGTGGCCTTGGCAACGCTTGACGCGTCAGATTTCGCTGTCAGATCCAGCGGTGCGCCCGCAAAATGCGCCTTTTCCATCCCCTCAACAGCGTCCCGCCCCCACGCCGCAACAAGTGGTTGCCGCAACCACCCGGGTGTCAGCGGCACTGCGCGTTTGGTCCAGCCTTCTGGACCTTCTGCTGCGATCTTGCGCAACACTGCATTCACAAGTCCCTTCATAGAGCTAGTGCGCTTGTTGCGTGCGACGATTTCAACGTAGGCGTTCACGACGCCATGTGCGGCCTCACCTGCGCACAGCTCGACACAGCCCAGCCGCAATGCGTTCATCACATGCAGTGGCGGCGATTTCTTGAGGTAGGGTTTGAGCATACGGTCAGCCCGATCAAGCCCCCGCAAAGTATCCGTTGCAAGCCGCTGAGCGCGGGCCCGATCGTCGTTTTCCAACCGCGAGAGTGCACCCGACGCGATCAACTCTGCAACAAGACGCCCTTCACCAATGATCTGCATCAGCAGATAATGTGCTGTGCGGCGGGCGGGCAGACCTGTCTGGCTCATGTCACTCTCACTTGAAGCTTACTGCGCGGGGCGTATATCACGGGGTGCACCCACCACAAGGAGCGCCGTCCAATGACCGACACGCCCAAAGATCTGCCCCCCGCGGCCCAACGCGCCCTGGCCGAGGCGGAAGAACGCCGCAAACAGGCCAAAGGTGATGCGTTGCCAACCGAATTAGGTGGGCGCGATGGCCCTGAACCTGTGCGCTACGGTGATTGGGAGAAAAAGGGCCTCGCGATCGATTTTTAATGCATCATTCATGCGTTTGCGCGACCACAGCTTGTGTCGGCGATGAAAGCCTGTAGTTTTTGGCACCACCAACCGAAAGGAAGAATCGGTGCTGCCCAAGACCGCCTTTGCAATTGTTGCCTGTCTCGCCCTGTCTGCCTGTGGATTGCCGCGTGGCGCTGGTTTTCAATCAGAAGTACTTGGTAACACCGCGGGCGATGCTGCGGCAGAGCAAGAGGCAGGATTTTCCGTTTTTGAGGTGAACCGTGCGACGCTTCCGGTTCTTCAGGCATGGGGGAACGCAGAGTCAGAGGTATTGGCATGGCCAACGGCCCAGAGCCAACCCGCCTCTTTGATCATTGCACCGGGTGACACTGTCCAGTTGACCATTTGGGACGCCGAAGAGAATTCGATCTTTGGTGCTGCTGGCGTGACCCCTATTCAGGCCACCGAAGTTGACACGCGTGGCCGTATCTTTGTCCCCTTCATCGGTGAATTGCGCGTGTCGGGCATGTCGCCCGCGACTGCTCGCCAACGTGTTGAAGAAGAGTTGGTCATGACCGTGCCATCTGCGCAGGTCCAACTGATCGTCGAGGCTGGTCGCGGCAATACAGCGAATCTGTCCTCTGGGGTTGCGGCGCCCGGTCTGTATCCTTTGCCACAGCGCAATTTCTCGATTCTTGAGCTGTTTTCACTTGCCGGTGGCCCGAACCCTCAATTGGTTGAGCCACAGGTTCGGCTGATCCGAAACGGGCAAACATTCGGAGCCCCTTTTGACGATATCCTGACTGATCCCCGCCGCAACATCGCGATGCGCGGTGGTGATACGGTCTATGTTGTCGAAGACGAGCGACAGTTTATCGCCTTGGGTGCGACCGGTTCGCAGTCTGTCTTCGATTTTCCAGAACCTGCGTTTTCCGCGCTTGAGGCGATGGCATTTATCGGTGGTGTCAATGCGGGCACGGCCAACCCAGAAGCTGTCCTGATCATGCGCGAATACGACAGTGAAGCATTGGGTGACGGGATCAGCGGTCCGCCACAAGAGCGTGTGGTCTTCAAGATTGATCTTACTTCCGCTGACGGCCTTTTCTCGGCAGGGAATTTCATGTTGCAGGATGGCGATTTGATCTATGGCACCGAAAGCCTTTTGGGACCTTTCCTGACAGCATTGGGTCTGAGCAATTCGTTGAACTCCACACTGGACGCGGCGCAAAACTAAAAGAGGCTGATATCGTCCGCTAGGGCTGAAAGGTCGTTGATGCCCAAAAGCGTGATTTTATCGCCGGTGTCAAAGGTGATGGTTGTGTCCTCTCCATCTGTTGAGCCGTAGAAAAACAGCAAATCCTGTGATGATGTCAGCCCGGTCCAAAGCCGTGGATCAAAGAGCAGTTCGTCTTGTCCAAGGGAAAAGTCGTCGATCACATCATTGCCTGCCTTAAAGACAAAGGTGTCTGCACCCATCCCGCCAGACAAAAAGTCGTCGCCTGCACCCCCGCTCAATCTGTCATTGCCTGCGCCACCAAGCAGGCGGTCAGCACCATCGCCGCCCTCAAGTTGGTCGTTGCCGGCATTGCCAAAAACCACATCATCGCCTGCCCCGCTGTCGATGATGTCTTGGCCTGCGTTTGCAATGATAACATCGCTCTGCGCGCTCCCAAGCAAGAGGTTCGCATTGGCCCCGCCAATGATGCTATCGCCGCTCCCAACACCAAGTGCATCGCGAAGCTGATCCAAGGTTCCCTCTGCCAATGCCCCCGCTGGCAACAGCGGGTTGTAGGGGGCGGCTGGTGGGGGGGGTGTCGGCGGTCCCGGCGGGTCTTGTGTTGGCGTTGCCGGACCAGCAAATCCGGGCTCGGGCACTGTTGGTATGCGGGCCCCGCCAATAAGTGCGCTTGTGTCCAATAGTCGGTAGTCAATTGGCCCGCCATCCGCGCTAAGGACGATCAGAACCTCGGTGCCATAGCGGATTTCCATGCCGTCCGTGCGCAAACTGAAGGTCAGTTGCGCCGCATCCCGCAACATCGGCCAAAGCGACAGGTCCAGTTGATCCTCACCCAAGGTAAAATCCATGATCGTATCCAACTCGCCATCTGCGCTGAGCATGAAAAGATCCGCTCCGGTCCCGCCTGCCAAAACGTCAACACCCGCACCGTCACGCAAGATATCATCGCCTGCGCCGCCATTGATCAAATCGTCGCCACCCAGACCGGTCAGGATATCAAAGCCGGCAGACCCCATAAGTGGGCCGCCTATGGGTGTGCTCAGGGCAGTCATCCCGGCAGGTCCGGTGCCATAACGCATCTGGGTGATCCCGTCTTCGCTGCTACTTGCCACGAAGATATCAAGACCCATTCCGGACAAATCTGTCTGCACGGCGATCGCACTGACATTCTGCAAGCTGATGTCTTCAGTGTCTTCAATCGTGGCGCGGAGCACGAGCCGGCCATCGCCCAGAAGAACAAAGACCGTGATGCCGTCATCGGCGCCACCTGCGATCACATAGGTCTTACCGTCTTTCTGCACGACCTCGAGGGCCGTGATGCCGCCAAAGCGGGTTGTGCGGTCATCCAATAGGTGATCCTGAACGATCAGTGACCCGTCGTCCGTGATCTCGACCACGCTGATGCTGTCGCTGCCTGCTGCACCCACGATGGCAAAGGTCTTACCGCCGACAGTTGCAGCAGTCAGAGTGGTTGCAGCACTGATCCAAAGCCCGTCGTCTGTGTCCACTACACGCGGAGCTGCCAAACTGCCATCGGACGCCACTGGCCGCACAGCCAGCACGTCTTCGGTTCCGCTGATTGACAAGACGTAGGTTGTCGTCCCGGCCTGAACCACCTCGGTGTCAGCGATCATGGCCGTCGTTTCAGGCGTAGGATCATAGACGATTTGGCCCGATATCAATCTGCCTTCCGCATCAAACGTGATGTGCCCCAGCCCCGCCTGATCCGCAAAAGCGCCATAGACGTGGATCAATCCGCTTTGATCAAGGACAGAAGCGGCGTGAAAGCCATCAAATGCCGCGGGGAGCAAAGGTAATTTCTGTTCTGGTGAAAGGCTGCCAAGAACCGGTGCAATCTGTTGGAGCCCACCGCCAGTTGCTCCGCCAGTCAGTACTGAAAAGCCCGTCGCAGTCTGAAAGCCCACCAACGCGGGAAGTCCACCCGCAGACAGCCCCCCTTCGAAGTTCACCGTATCGGTGGTCGTCAGACCAGAAGCCGACAACTCCCACATCTGCAAGACGCCGTCATAGCGGGTCGCGCTAAGAAGCTGCGCCTGTCCACCGACGTTGATCGCCAATAACTCTGTTATGCGAGAGTACGACGTACCCCCGGCTGTGGCCGAAAAAGCCACCACTTCTATCCGTGACATGAAGCCCCCCCGAGCCCTACCGTCGCCTTGCACGCTAGGGTCAAAGTCTTAATGGCCCGGTAAGAGTTGGCCGGCTCAGGCGGGGATGTTCAGAAGGTTTTGTTCAAATACGCAGCAAAGCCGCAGGGTCAATCGCGGTAGCCGTTCGGGTTCTTCGATTGCCAGGCCCATGTGCTGGCGACCATGTCGTCCACATCTTGCGTGGCGCGCCAGCCAAGTTCGTTCTGCGCGCGTGTCGGGTCGGCTTGTGATGCGGCGATATCACCTGCGCGGCGCGGCGCAAGTTGAACAGGGATCTGTCGCCCACTTGCGCGTTCAAAGGCTTTGACCATGTCTTTGACGCTCAGGCTGTTGCCGGTGCCGATGTTGAAAGGGCGCGCGCCTTGCTGCGCTTGGGCATAATTGACGGCCGCTACATGGGCGCGGGCCAGATCGACAACGTGGATGTAGTCGCGCAGTCCTGTGCCGTCTGGCGTGTCATAATCATCGCCAAAGATTTGCAAGGCCGTTCTCTTTCCCACGGCGACCTGTGCAATGAATGGCATGAGGTTGTTGGGAATATCGTTGGGATCTTCACCGATCTCGCCTGAGGCATGCGCGCCGACCGGGTTAAAATAGCGCAGCAGGACAGCTGTTGTGTCTTGATAGGCCTGGCACCAGTCAGACAGGATTTCTTCTGCTATCAGTTTGGTCCGGCCATAGACCGATGTTGGATTTGTCGGATGGTTTTCGTCATATGGCAGGTATTGTGGGTCGCCATAGACAGTGGCCGATGAGGAAAAGATAATCCTTTTGCAGTCTGCCCTTTGCATAGCCCGCAAGAGTGTCAACGTGCCGGTGACATTGACATCATAGTAGGCAAGCGGCATCTGTCCGCTTTCCCCAACGGCCTTGAGCCCCGCAAAGTGGATCACAGCCTCAGGCTGGAAGTCGGCCATCACCGCATCAAGCGCCGTTTCGTCCCTCACGTCACCAGTGACGTCCAACATATTCCCGTTTGACAAAGCCCGCACCCTTTCGAGCGCGACAGGATCTGCATTTGTGTAGTTGTCATAGGCACAGACTTCGTGACCCTGAGCCATCAACTCTAGCAGAGTGTGGGTGCCAATATAGCCGGCACCACCAGTCACGAGAACGCGCATTTCGAACCTTTCAGGGTTTTGCCCTATCTAGGTCGAAATCGGATAGCACGCAACGTGGACTATGGGCGCGCGTAGATGTCCTCGTGGCGGATAATGTCGTCTTCGCCCAGATATGCCCCCGTTTGGACCTCGATCAGGGTGATGGGCAATTTGCCGGGGTTCTCCAGCCTGTGTTTGGCGCCGAGTGGAATATAGATGGATTCATTCTCGGCGACCAAGCGGACCTCATTGCCGACAGTCACTTTCGCAGTGCCCGCGACAACAATCCAATGCTCGGCCCGGTGATGGTGGCTTTGCAGTGACAAGGCAGCGCCAGGTTTGACCCTGATCCTTTTGACCTGAAACCGATCACCAGTCGCGATGCTTTCAAACCAACCCCAAGGCCTGTGGTCTGTGGGGTAGGTCTCTGCTTGCGGGATGGCATCTGCTTTCAGTTGGATCACGGCTTTCTTGACGTCCTGCGCTCTGTCTTTGTGACTGACCAAAACGGCGTCCGGCATCGCGACAGCAACGATGTCTTCCAATCCGATCCCGACAATGGCCTGCCCTGTGACTTCGGACCGCAGCAAGGTATTGCTACAATCCAGAGCCGTCGTGAGCCCTTGTTGTGCCAGTCCGTCGTCTTCAAGTTCACGCCAGACCGCGTTCCAGTCGCCAAGGTCGGACCATGTCCCTTGATAGGGGACAACGTCGATATTCGTGGCCTTCTCCATAATGGCATAGTCAATGGATTGCCCTTTGATCCGTGCCCATGGCGTTGCGGCAAGATGCCTGATCTTTGCCGACCTCCGCCCGTCTTGCACAGCTTGCCGAACGTGGTCGAGGATAGCCGGCGCGTGGTCCTCGAAGGCGGCGATAAGAGTGCTGGCGGCAAACAGAAACAGCCCGGCATTCCAAAACACGTCTTGACCTGCGATCAATTGGTGCGCGGTTTTTGCATCTGGTTTTTCGATAAAGCGCGCGAGGGGCAAAACGCCAGCCCGGCGCGTGTCCCACTGAACCTGTAGATAGCCATAGCCTGTTTCAGGACGGGTCGGGGTCACACCAAATGTGATGATCCTGCCGTTTGCAGCGGCGCTTTGTGCCGTGCATATCGTCTCCCGAAAGCGCTCGTGATCCGGGATCAGGTGGTCGGATGGTGCAATCAACATTAGGCCATGGGGATCAGTTTCTGCGACATGGAGCGCTGCCGCAAGGATCGCAGGTGCCGTGTTGGCAGGACGGGGTTCAATCAGGATCGCATCTGCTTGGACACCAACCTCGGCGAGTTGCTCTTCGACGATAAAGCGAAACGGGTCTGCTGTGACCAGCGTCGTCTCAGCGAATGGTTCCCCCTGCAGCCGCCTCGCGCAGTGTTGAAGCAGCGTCGTCTCGCCGGTCAGGCGTGCGAATTGTTTTGGGAAGGATTTGCGTGAAAGCGGCCAAAGCCGTGTCCCCGCCCCGCCGCACAGGATCACCGGATAAATCTGATCACCGCTCATGATGCACGCACCTTTGTGCCGCGGTTCATAGCTTGCTGGTACCAAGTCACTGTTTGGGACAGCCCTTCGGTCAGAGGAATGCGGGCCTCCCAGCCCAGGGCCTTTATGCGGTCCACATTCAACCTCTTGCGCGGGGTCCCGTCGGGTTTTGCAGGGTCAGTGAGGATTGCACCTTCAAAGCCTGTCAGCTTTGCGATCATGCGCGCTAGATCAACGATCCGGATCTCTTTGCCTGTGCCAACGTTCAGATGGCTGGGGGCCGCCTGATCAA
This sequence comes from uncultured Loktanella sp., assembly GCA_964385035.1. Lineage (GTDB taxonomy): Bacteria > Pseudomonadota > Alphaproteobacteria > Rhodobacterales > Rhodobacteraceae > Yoonia. The sequence goes on along the minus strand of CAYLMZ010000018.1, from coordinate 3,809 downwards.
AGGTCTCGCGTGGCAGCCCAAGCGTGAAATCCACTGCCTCTGCCAGATCATCGACGTGCAGAAACTCTCTCAGAGGGGTGCCGCTTCCCCAGAGCGTGACATGCCGTTCCCCTTGTCTGACGGCTTGGTCAAAGCGGTGAATGAGCGCGGGAATAACGTGGGCATGTTCTGGGTGAAAGTTGTCGCCCGGACCGTAAAGATTTGTGGGCATCAATGACCGATAGTCCCGCCCAAACTCTGCGCTGTAGCTCTCACATAGCTTGATTGCGGCGATCTTGGCTAAGGCATAGGGGGCATTGGTCGGTTCAAGCGGCCCTGTCATCAAAGCTTCTTCAGCAATGGGTTGGGGTGCATCCCTTGGATAGATGCAGGATGACCCAAGCTGGATCAACTTGTTTACGTCAGCTTTGTGGGCGGCGTGAATGACATTCGTCGCAATAGCCAGATTTTCGTAAAGAAAGCGCGCTGGTGCGGACGCATTCGCCATGATTCCACCGACCCTTGCCGCTGCAAGGATCACACAATCAATGCTTTCCACTGCAAAGAAGTGCTGGACAGCCTTTTGGTCGGTTAGATCAAGGCGCTCCTTGGGAACTGTGATGACATCATCTTTTCCGTGACGCGCAAGCACACGGCCAATCGCGCTGCCAACCATGCCGCGGTGACCGGCGAGAAAGATCCTCATGCGACAGCCCCCGCGACAGGTGCATGGCTCAACGCGTGCTTTGCAAGGATCGCATGGCGCTGGGCGTCAATCAGATCGGCCGCAACCATGTCAGCACACATGGCGCGGGGTGTGATTGTGGGCTTCCAGCCCAGCGCTTTGCGCGCCTTGGCGGGGTCACCCAACAGGGTCTCGACTTCGGTCGGTCGAAAGTAGCGCGGGTCGACCCGCATAATGATGGCACCGGGCCGGACGGCGGGCGCGATATTCGGGTTTACTTGTTCGGCGACAGCGACCTCAGATATGCCGTTTCCCCTAAAGGCGATCGTCAGTCCCAGTTCTTCGGCGGACCATCGAATGAAATCCCTGACGCTGTGTTGTTCGCCCGTCGCTATCACATAGTCTTGCGGGTGGTCCTGCTGGAGCATCATCCACTGGAGCCGAACATAGTCTTTGGCGTGTCCCCAATCACGTTTGGCGTCGATGTTGCCCATATACAGGCAGTCTTGCAGGCCCAGTGCGATATGCGCGAGGCCGCGTGTGATCTTGCGTGTCACAAATGTCTCGCCGCGGCGCGGGCTTTCGTGATTGAACAGAATGCCGTTGCAGGCAAACACGCCGTAAGCTTCGCGGTAATTCACGCAAGTCCAATAGGCGTGTAGCTTTGCGATCGCATAGGGGCTGCGCGGATAGAAAGGGGTCTTTTCGGTTTGTGGCGTTTCCTGCACCTTGCCATAAAGTTCGGATGTAGAGGCCTGATAGAAGCGGGTGCGGTCCTCAAGGCCAAGCACCCGGATTGCCTCCAACAGGCGTAGGGTGCCTAAAGCATCGACATTGGCCGTATACTCCGGTGTTTCAAAACTGACCCCGACATGGGATTGCGCACCAAGATTATAGACCTCATCAGGCCGGACGTCCGCCATGATCCGCATCAGGTTTGCCGTGTCCGTCAGATCGCCATAGTGCAGGACAAGGCGCGGGTCCTCAGATTGCGGTTCCTGATAGATGTGATCAATCCGCGCGGTATTCAGTGAAGATGCGCGCCGTTTGATCCCATGAACCTCGTATCCTTTCTCCAGCAGAAACTCGGCCAGATATGATCCATCCTGACCTGTAATCCCCGTGATGAGCGCACGTTTTGCCATGACTGCCTCGCTAGTGGTGACAAACTGTTAACCAAGAGTGGACATAGAGGTCTTAAGGTTGGGTTAACCGACGTGCGGTGATGTAAGTCTGTCTTTGGAATACCTCGTGAATGGTGGTCCGTGGAAAACTACCATTTCAAGGGATCACCACATGTCACAGCAAACCCCAAGATTATCACTGCCCATTATCATGCCTGCGCAAGCGCAGAAGCATGTCACACACAACGAAGCCATCGAGCTATTGGACATGATCGTGCAACTGACGCTTCAAAGCGCCTCCGCGACTGTTGCGCCGGGCAATCCGGTTGAAGGTCAAAGCTGGGCCCTTGGTACAGGTGCATCGGGCGTCTGGTCCGGGCAAGACGGCAAGATCGCAACATGGCGGGGGGGCGGCTGGCTTTTCGTTACTGTCCAAGAAGGGTGGTTGGCATGGTGTCTGGATACATCTGATCTAAAGGTCTTCACCGGAGGATCATGGCAGCAACTTGCAGTGCCAACGCCATAAGGCGCCACGGGCGAATCTGGCTGCGTAACTTGATGTTGCGCTGTCTGGCTCGCGATTCCGTCGTGCCGTCCGCTAAGTTCAGAACAAAAGGCGCAGCTCACCGGGCTGCGCCTTTTGCTGTACTCAAAGCGCTAGACTTCAGGAAAAATGGGCTTTCAGGGGGTGTTAGCGCATACGTTCCGTACAATGGTCATTTCTTGCGCTGATCTGTCGCGGAATCTTGGCCCAGAGTGCTTGCGACCCATGTGACCCTCTGCTACATCGCGCTGGATTTTGCCGCTCTCGCGTTCGTGAGGGCAAAAGAAGTCGCTCTCCTGCGACCCCGGACGCTCCGGGGATGGCAGGCTAGGGCCCAAGATATCGGAAGGCTAAACGTGTCCGAAACTGCTGGTATTTCGACAGGCATCGCCGCGCGCTATGCGACCGCCGTTTTCGACCTTGCCAAAGAAGGCAAGGCGATCAAGGCGCTCGAATCAGATGTCGCTGCTTTGGAAGCAGCTATGGGCGAAAGTGCCGATCTTCGTACGCTTCTCAATTCACCGCTGTATAGCCGTGAAGAGCAGGGTGCAGCGATCAGTGCTATCGCCAAGAAAATGAAACTCTCTGACACCACAAGCAATGTATTGGCGCTGCTGGCAAGCAAGCGCCGTTTGTTTGTGTTGCCACAGCTTGTCGCTGTTCTTCAGGACCGTCTGGCCGAAGAGCGTGGCGAAGTGACCGCTGAGGTCACCACAGCCAAGAAGCTGACAAAAGCTCAGGCCGACAAATTGGCCAAGACACTCAAGGCCCAAGTGGGCAAGGCTGTCACCATCAAGGAAACTGTCGATGAAACCATCATTGGCGGACTTATCGTTAAAGTGGGCTCAAAGATGATCGACACGTCGATTGCCTCCAAGCTCAACGCACTCCAGAACACTATGAAAGAGGTCGGATAAATGGCGATCCAAGCGTCTGAAATCTCTGCGATCCTGAAGGACCAGATCAAAAACTTCGGTCAAGAAGCCGAAGTGGCCGAAGTTGGCCGCGTACTGAGCGTGGGCGACGGTATCGCCCGCGTCTACGGCCTCGACAACGTGCAGGCCGGTGAAATGGTCGAATTCCCCGGTGGCATCCGCGGGATGGCTCTGAACCTCGAATCTGACAACGTTGGTGTTGTTATCTTTGGTTCCGACCGTGACATTAAAGAAGGCGATACCGTGAAGCGCACCAAGTCCATCGTGGACGTGCCTGTCGGTGACGAACTTCTGGGCCGCGTTGTAGACGGTCTGGGCAACCCGCTGGACGGTAAGGGCCCGATCAAGACAAAGTCGCGTGCTGTTGCGGACTCCAAAGCACCTGGCATCATCCCACGTAAGTCGGTCCACGAGCCAATGGCGACTGGTCTGAAGTCCGTTGACGCGATGATCCCAATTGGCCGTGGCCAGCGAGAGCTGATCATTGGCGACCGTCAGACAGGTAAGACTGCTGTGGCTCTGGACACGATCCTGAACCAGAA
>CAYLMZ010000017.1:0-32399 GCA_964385035.1 uncultured Loktanella sp. | reverse complement strand
TGAGTGGCTCAAAGGCCGCTTTGCCAAAACCACCGCAGCCGATGGATCGGAAAAATCGCTTCAGAACCTGACCGGTATTCCGGTTTCGCGCTGGATCGACGGTGTTCTTGAAGACAAAGACAACATCGATCAGGACGACAACGTCCGTGCCATGGTGCTTTGGGGCCATGCGCCGAACTCTCAGACCCGTCAGGTCGAGATGAAAGCCGCGATGGAAAAGCTCGACATGCTTGTCGTGATTGATCCATTCCCGACAGTGGCGTCCATTCTGAGCGACCGGACCGACAATACCTACCTCATCCCTGCAACGACGCAGTTTGAATGCCGTGGCTCCGCCACTGCCTCGAACCGGTCGTTCCAGTGGCGCGAGCAGGTCATCGATCCGCTTTTTGAAAGCAAGCCTGATCACGAGATCATCGCCCTGTTTTCGCAAAAGTTCGGTTTCCACGACCGGATATTCCGCAATATCAAACTCGAAGCAGACGGCATCACGCCAGAGCCAGAGGACACGCTGCGCGAGATCAACCGCGGTATGTGGACCATCGGTTATACCGGTCAAAGCCCGGAACGCATCAAGTTGCATATGGAAAACCAGCACACCTTTGATCGCACCACGTTGCAGGCGATCGGTGGTCCGGCTGATGGTGACTACTACGGTCTGCCATGGCCATGCTGGGGCACCGCCGAGATGAACCATCCCGGCACGCCAAACCTTTATGACATGTCCAAGCCTGTCTCTGAGGGTGGTTTGACCTTCCGTGCCCGGTTTGGTGTCGAACGCGATGGTGAGAATCTGCTGGCCGAGGGGGTCTATTCCAAGAACTCCGAAATTCAGGACGGCTATCCAGAGTTCACCATGCAGATGCTGATGGACCTTGGATGGGATGGTGATCTGACGGATGACGAGCGCGCAGCGATTGACGCTGTGGCCGGTCCGAACACCAACTGGAAAACCGACCTATCGGGCGGCATCCAGCGGGTGGCGATCAAGCATGAATGTGCACCATTTGGCAATGCCAAGGCGCGGGCTGTGGTCTGGACCTTCCCCGATCCGATCCCGCTGCACCGTGAGCCGCTTTACACCAACCGTCGTGATCTTGTTGCGGATTATCCGACATATGAGGACCGCAAGTTCTATCGCTTGCCGACCATGTATGCCTCGATCCAGAAACAGGATTTCTCACGCGATTACCCGATCATCCTGACTTCTGGTCGCCTTGTCGAATACGAAGGTGGCGGGGACGAGACCCGGTCCAACCCATGGTTGGCCGAGCTTCAGCAGGATATGTTCGTGGAAATCCATCCGCGCGACGCCAACAACATCGGTGTCCGTGACGGCGCGCAGGTCTGGGTCGAAGGCCCTGAAGGCGGGCGCGTCAAGGTGATGGCGATGGTGACCGAACGGGTCGGCGAAGGCGTGGCCTTCATGCCGTTCCACTTTGGCGGGCACTTCCAGGGCGAAGACAGACGGGACATGTATCCTGCCGGTTCTGACCCTTATGTGCTTGGCGAAAGCACTAATACCGCGCAGACCTATGGCTACGACTCCGTCACGCAGATGCAGGAGACGAAAGCCACCCTCTGCAAGATCATGCCAGCGTAAGGAGACTGTCAAATGGCAAGAGCAAAGTTCCTGTGTGACGCCGAACGCTGCATTGAATGCAACGCTTGCGTCACCGCATGTAAGAACGAACATGAGGTGCCGTGGGGGATCAACCGCCGCCGTGTTGTGACCATTAATGATGGCACACCCAGCGAAAAGTCGATCTCTGTGGCATGTATGCATTGTTCGGATGCGCCCTGCATGGCCGTCTGTCCCGTAGATTGCTTCTACCAGACCGCCGACGGTGTTGTGCTGCACTCCAAGGATCTGTGTATCGGTTGTGGCTACTGCTTTTATGCATGCCCCTTCGGTGCGCCTCAGTTCCCCACAGCCGCCAACTTCGGCAGCCGTGGCAAGATGGACAAGTGCACTTTCTGCGCAGGCGGCCCTGAAGAGAGCCATTCCTCCGCAGAATTCGCGAAATACGGTCGCAACCGTATCGCGGAAGGCAAGCTGCCTGTCTGTGCCGAAATGTGTTCCACCAAAGCCCTGCTCGCCGGTGACGGCGACACGGTGTCGGCCATCTATCGCGAGCGTGTCGTCGCTCGTGGTTTCGGGTCCGGCGCTTGGGGCTGGGGCACGGCATACGACGGGCGTGATACCTGATCGATGTGATCTGAAAGATGAAGGGGCGCGCTGGACGTGCGCCCTTTCAAGAAGATTTTTCCTAATTTCCGGCATGTTTTCTGGAGGCATACCGCAATGATGACCCGGCTTCTGGCTTTGGTGATAACCCTTTTCATGATGGCCCCTGCCATGGCGCAAGACAGTGCCCCTGACCGCAGTGCGACCGGTGGTGCGCAAACGCTTGAAGACATCATGGCCCGGCAAGCTGGACTGGCCGTGGACGATGCCGAAAGGCGGGCCAATACCGGCGATCCAGAGAGTGCCGCGGCACTTGCCGAACAACTTGGCGCTATGGGCGGCGTATCGGATCCCGAGCTGTGGCGCGGCATCCGCTATGACAGTGCCGATATCACTGTTTCTGCCGGTGGTCCCGTTGCCGAAACACTGGTGCAGTCCACTGGCATAACGTGGTTCGCCTTCCGCGAAGGGCCATTGGCCACCTATGGCGGTTGGCTCTTGTTAGGGACCATTGCGACACTGATCATTTTTTACCTCGCACGCGGCAAAATCCTTGTCGATCAAGGGCTAACGGGGCGCTTTGTTGTCCGGTTCGAGTTCATCGAACGCTTCGCCCATTGGCTTTTGGCGGGGTCCTTTATTCTGCTGGGCCTGACAGGTCTTGCCATCCTCTTTGGCCGCAAATTCATTGCACCGACCTTTGGGCCGGAGGCGAATGCAATGCTTTTGCGCGGGGCGATGTATGTGCACAACAATGTCGCTTGGGCCTTTATCATCGCATTGGTCATGATCTTCGCCCTTTGGGTCTGGCACAATATCCCAAACCGGCTTGATCTGGTCTGGTTTGCGCAGGCCGGCGGGATCATCGGATCCAACCACCCGCCCGCAAAGAAATTCAACGCCGGACAAAAGATCATCTTCTGGTCCTGCATCATCTTTGGCGGGTCGATTGCGCTGTCTGGCGTCTCGCTTCTTTTCCCGTTTGAAGTGCCGCTCTTTGCCAAGACGTTCCAGTTGCTCAACGCAACAGGTCTGCCGCAACTGGTGGGTTACGACCCGCTGCCAGAAGTGCTGGCCCCACAAACCGAAATGCAGCTGGCGCAGGCATGGCATGCCATTCTGGCCTTTGTGCTGATGTCGATCATCATTGCGCATATCTACATCGGTTCTGTCGGGATGGAGGGTGCCTCGGGTGCCATGACCCACGGCGAAGTCGATGAAGCATGGGCCCACCAACACCACTCGATCTGGTTGGATGAGGTGAAATCCAAACAGCAAGACGGCACGCCAGCGGAATAGCGGGAAGGACAAGGACAATGAAACCGATCTTTACCGGCTTTGCCGCGATCATCCTGATTGGCTTGGGCAGCGCATTGATCTTGCCAGAGCTTGGATGGTCATCCGCCGAACAGCAATCCAGCGAGAACGTCAGACTGGACTAAGGCGCTGTGGAAAGGTCGTGCATGTTTACATGCCCGATCTGCGCCAGCGTGATGCTTGTTTCTGACGTCAAGACATCCCAGAGCTGCTGCAAGCCTTCTTCACCACCAGCCGCAATCGCGAATTGCAGCACCCGGCCAAAGAAGGTGAAGTTTGCCCCCTGCCCGTAGGCTTTGACCACGTCTTCACCGCCCCGTAACCCAGTGTCGTAAAACAACGGATAGTCAGCCCCCAACGCCTGTCTGATTTCGGCAAGTTTGAGGATCGGTGGCGGCGCGCTGTCTAGTTGACGTGCACCGTGGCTGGAGACCTGTATCGCGTCCACCCCCGCCTCTTTGACCATCACAGCGTCGCTGACATCCAACACACCTTTGACGACAAGCTTGCCCGGCCACATCTCGCGCAGACGCTTGAGTGTTGCCCAATCGGCTTTGGCCCGGCTTTCGGTCCGATCAAAATCATAGCCATCCATCAGGAAATTCGCCATCTGCGGTTTGCCCGCGATCAGCGATGAAATTGACCACCGCGGGTGCAGTGCAAAGTCGATGAATTGCTTCACACCGATCTTGAACGGCATGGTGAACCCGTGGCGCAACTCGCGCGGACGACGACCAACTTCTGCGACGTCGACTGTCAAGACAATCGTGTCATAGCCCGCAGCCTTGGCCCGTTCGACCAGTTTGAACGTGCCCGTTCCATCGCCAGAGAAATAGAGTTGGAACCAAGCATTGCCTTCGGCCACTTCGATCATCTTCTCCATCGGGGTCGAGGCGACAGTGGAGACGCCAACCGGCACGTTCTCGCGGGCGGCAAGCCTTGCGAGCATCAAATCGGCCCCGGGCCCTGACAGATTGCACATGCCCATCGGACTGATCCCGAAGGGAGCTTTGGTTGCTTTGCCCCATAGCGGCACTGAGAGCGACCGGTTGCTGACATCACGCAAGACACGCGGGGTCAGCTCAATTGCATCAAAGGCCGCACGATTGCGCGCGGCCCCTGTTTCAGTGCCAGCAGCACCATCGATATAGTCAAAGACCATCCAAGGCAGATGGCGGCGTGCAAGACGGCGCGCATCCGCGCTGGAGTGGATCTTGGGCGCCATCTTAGCTTGCGACAGCTTCCATAAAGCGATGGCGGATCACCACAGGGTCCATGGTGATGACAGGCATCTTGGCGTTGCCGCTATCGCATTTGACGATCATCACTGTGCCCTTCTGGCTGTCGATCGCTTCTTGCAGGGCCTTGCCTGTATCGACGTCCTGCACCTCAACCACATTATCGCAACCGGCAGCACGGGCCATGCCCGCCAGATCGGTCTTGCGGCCCGTATATGTCGGCTGATCACCGGTGGACCCGTAGGACCCATTGTCGATGATCATCAGAATGTAGTTGCTCGGGCAGTTGTTTCCGATTGTTGGGAGGGTGCCAAGGTTCGTCAGAACCGACCCATCGCCATCAATGGAAATGACCGTCTTGGGCTGCGCCAAGGCGAGCCCCAGACCAATGGATGATGCAAGACCCATCGTCCCCAACATGTAAAAGTTGCTGGGCTGATCCATGATCGCATGAAGCTCTTGGCTCGGAATGCCGATGTTGCAGACGATCAACTGGTCTTTCAGGATCGGGGCGATTTCTTTGAGAATTTCAGAACGGATCATTGGTCGCCGTAGCCTCCCCAGAAGTTGGCGTCTGTTAGGATCGCCACAGGTTTGTTTGCCATGAAAGTGTATTTGAGGATGTTGTCGAATTCCTCGACATCGTTTTTCCAGTGGAAATGGTAGGTCGGGATCAGCATCTGTTCGAGCAACGCCTTTGTGTGCACCGCCATCTCGACCTGACAGGCCACAGGCTCGCGCAATTCGCCACGGTAGCTGATGATCATCGGAAGCGGCATGCGGTAGAATTGGGTCAACGTCGCAAGCGTGTTAATCGTCACCCCGATGGCTGTGTTCTGCATGATGATCGCGGGTCGCTTGCCACCCATAAAGGCACCGGCGCAAAGGCCCATGCCCTCGTCTTCTTTGTTGGAAGGGATATGGAAAATCTCTTCACGGGCGTCTACTTCATCGATCACACCGGCCAGCTGTTTGCAGGGCACGGTCGTCACAAACGAAACATCGTTGGCGACAAGATCGTCCACGATTTTCTTATCGATATCCAAGGTTTTGGTTCTCCTGATTGCACCGCTCGTTTGCGGTGGGTGTGAGGGGTAAATCGTTATCCGGGGTAGCGCAGCACATGCACTGCGCAAGGGGCGTGCTGCACGACGCGGGCAGCAGTTGACCCCAGGAAGTAGTCAATGAGACCGGGCTTATGCGACCCAAGGACAATGCAATCCGCACCCATCTTGGCACTTTCGTCAATGATGCTGCGGCCACTGTGGCCTTGCATGATCTTGGCCGTCACGCCGGGCATCTTGGCAACGCGCTCTTCAAGTCGGGCTTTGGCGCGAGCGAAAGCATCGGCCACCGTCTTGTCGTCGACATAGGCGCCGACACCGCTATAGGGGGCTTCGTGGACATGCAGGGCTGTAATCGTGCCACCTTCGTCCAAGAGCTTGCGGGCGACATCAACTGCCTTTTCGCCAATGCCGTGATCAAGCGCCATAGGAACCAGTATATTCTTATACATCTTCGTCTCCTTTTGAGGGCTGTTCGGGGCGCAGGATGATTTTTGGGGCCGCGACAACACCCGCACGAATATCGGCAAAGGCCTGCCCGCCTTCGGACAAGGGCCTTTCCTCGATCCAGTCAAGCGCACCAAGACGGCCATCAAAGATTGCCGCTGCCGTGTCCCGAAAGTCCTGCGCTGTATAGGTATAGGTGCCGATGAAAGTGATTTCCTGCAAGGTCATCCGCCGAATATCAAGTCCGCCTTCCGACTGGCCCAATCCGATGTGCATCACAACACCGCCCGGGCGGACGATGCGGGTGCAATCTGCGCGGGTTGCGGCATAGCCCACACCATCAATCATCAAATCAGCCTCAACGACCTCATCGGGTGCGACCACCTCAAACCCATCGATATTCTCAAGTGCCGCGCGGCGCACTGCGTTAGGTTCGACGACTTTGATGTCTGTCGCTCCAAAGGCCCGCAGACACAGGGCTGCACCGACACCAATTGCACCACCCCCAAGAACCACACAGGTCGCTTGCGACATCTCGGTATCGAGTGCTGCAGCCCCCAAACGTACTGCATGCCAACCACATGCCAGTGGTTCGGCCAAGGCCGCTTTGGTCAAAGGCACGTCGTCCGGGACTTCGACAAGGTTGCTGTCTTCGATCACGACCAATTCGCCAAAGGCCCCTTCACGTGGCGGCATAGAGATAATCATCCGTGTCGGGCACAGGTTGTCACGGCCTGATTTGCACGCGCGGCAACTCCCACAAGTCGCGAGTGGGTTTATGGTGACGCGCTTTCCATCAAGTGTCCCGCCGACAACGAGACCCGCTGCCTCATGACCCAAGATCAATGGCGAGGGGCGCCGTTCGTCGTGACCCAAATACGCATGCATGTCAGAACCACAAATCCCTGACGCCACAATCCTGATCAGGCTTTGCCCAACAGCGGGGACCGGGTCCGGCATATAGCGGTAGACCAGTGTCTCAACGTCGTCATACACCAATGCCTTCATTTTGCTGTGAACCCCCCGTCCACCATGAGCACCTGACCCGTCACGTAAGCTGACGCGTCAGAGCAAAGAAAAAGTAGCGGACCATCTATGTCGCTCAGCGCACCATTCCGTCCGATGCATGTCTGTGCGGCATTGCGGGCCGCGCGCTCGGGATCAGCAAAGACAGGGCCGCTCAACTCGGTCGGAAAGAACCCCGGACCAATGGCGTTGGCAGTGATGCCGTCCTTTGACCACGCCTCGGCCATGGCGCGGGTCAACTGCCCGATGCCGGCCTTCGATGCACCATATGACACACCACCAGGAAAAGCGCGTGTCGTTTGCAATGACGCAAAATTCACGATCCGGCCCCACCCACGGTTTTTCATTGCAGGGGCAAAGGCCTGGCTGAGAAAGAATGGGGCGGCCAGATTGAGGTTCATTGTGATGTCCCAGCCCGCGGCGGTGACATCATTGGCCGCCTCTCGGGTATTGATCCCAGCGGCGTGGACCAGAATATCCGGCGCACCAAATGGCGCCGCAATCTTTGCCGCGATCCCGTCGATCTGATCCCGCTGCGACAGATCGGCAGCAACCACAGATGCAGCATCACCCGTCTTGTCAGCCCATTCGCTAAGCGCCTCGGCCCGTCTTGCAACCCCCACGACCTTCGCGCCAGCCGCTGCAAGCACTGTTGCAGCACGCTGGCCCAGCCCTGCACTTGCGCCAGTCACGCAAGCCACACGGCCTGTCAGGTCAAAGAGGTCAAGCGGATCACTCATGAGGTGTCAGGTCGAAGTTCTCACCGGGGAAATACTTCGCGAGACGGACATCGGCGGCACGGGCGTGGCCTTCCATGCCTTCAAGGCGTGAAATGCGTGCCGTTGCTTCGGCAACGCGCTTGGACGCCTCGCGTGTCGTCTGCTGCCACGTGACGATCTTCATATACTTATGAACCGACAGACCACCGGTATAAGAGGCTGCACGCGAAGTCGGCAACACGTGGTTGGTCCCCGATGCCTTGTCGCCGTAGGAAACTGTCGTCTCTTCGCCGAGGAAAAGCGAGCCGTAGCAAGACAAACGGTCCAGCCACCATGGCAGATCTTCGGCCTGCACGGTCAGGTGTTCCGGCGCATATTCATCAGATGTCGCGGCCATCTCTTCGCGGTCCGCACAAACAATCACTTCGGCATAATCGCGCCAGGCGGCGCGGGCGTTGTCACGGTTCAGCTCAGGAAGATCCTCGATCAGATCGGGGACCCGGTTCATCACATCTTCGGCCAGTGCACGATCATCCGTCACCAACCAGACCGGAGAATTGTAGCCATGCTCGGCCTGACTGACGAGGTCGGTGGCCACAATATGCGGATCGGCAGACTTGTCAGCCAAGATCAGGCTGTCGGTGGGGCCTGCAATCATATCAATCCCTACGCGGCCAAAAAGGATGCGCTTGGCCTCTGCTACAAACTGGTTTCCGGGACCGACAAGAATGTTTGCCTTTGGCAGACCGAATAGGCCAAAGGTCATCGCCGCAACGCCCTGCACGCCGCCCATCGCCATGATAGTATCAGCGCCGCAGATTTTAGCGGCATAGACAATCGCCGGGGCAATCCCGACACCCGGACGCGGTGGTGAAGCGACGGCGATATGGTTGCACCCTGCAACCTTTGCTGTGGTCACTGTCATGATCGCAGATGCGATGTGGCTGTAACGCCCGCCGGGGACATAGCAGCCCGCAGCATCCACAGGGATCGCCTTTTGCCCTGCAACAAAGCCCGGCGCGATCTCATATTCGATATCACTGACCGTCGCCTTTTGAGCTTCCGCAAACCGCTTCACATTGTCATGTGCGAACTGAATGTCTTCTTTCAGCTTTTCCGGAACCAGCGCCTCGGCGGCGGCGATCTCTTCCTCGGTCAGGATCACATTGCCGTCGTATTGGTCAAACTTGGCCGCGTATTCCATCGCCTTGGCGTCGCCACCCGCTTCGATGTCATTCAAAATGCCTTGCACAAGTTCATGCACATCCGACGCGCCTGATTGGGCTGTCAGCGTCGCTTTCTTGAGGTACTCGCGTGCCATCAATTCTCGCCTTTCCGAAGGTTCCTCCACAAACGCTATGACCCAGCCGTTGTCCGAGTCGCCACGTATTGACCAAAATGTAAGCCTTTACATTTACACAATGCAAGCGTTTACATTGACGTAACGATATCTTTCTTGCCGGTGCCCTGACAGCAGGTGATAAAAGCAAGGAAGATCAACAGACTGGATTGTGATGCCACCTGAACGCCCTGCCCCGACACTGCATGATGTGGCCGCCAAAGCGGGTGTTTCGACCGCGACAGTGTCGCGCACGCTGAACTTTCCTGACAAGGTCAGTGCCGTCACACGCGACAAAGTTGGCGCCGCCATCTTGGCCTTGGGCTATTCCCCGAACTTCGGGGCCAAGGTCATGGCCGCAAGGCGGACCCACACCATTGGTGCGATCATTCCAACGATGGAAAACGCAATCTTCGCGCGCGGCTTGCAAGCCTTTCAGGACGAGTTGCGCCAGCACGGCTACACGATGCTCGTCGCCAGCACAGGGTATGACGCTGATGTCGAAGCCGATCAGATCAGAACGCTCGTGGCGCGTGGCGCTGATGCGCTTTTGTTGATCGGACACGCGCGTGACGCCGCGATCTCGGAGTTTCTGGACAGACAGCAGGTGCCAACCTTGGTGGCATGGGCGTCCAATCCAGAGGCCGCATTACCGGCAGTCGGGTTTGACAATCGCGAAGCGATGCGGCGCATGGCCAATCAGGTCATCGCCATGGGACACACCCGATGCGCCTTGATATCGGCTGCCACGGCAGACAATGACCGTGCGCTAGGACGTCTTCTGGGGATCAAAGCCGCGATGCAAGACCATGGGCTTGATCCAGAAACTTTGCATGTCATCGAAACCAGTTACGGCGTCGAAGAAGGCGCCGCTGCCTTTGATCAATGTATTGCCGTTGCCACCCGCCCGACCGCCATCTTCTGCGGCAATGACGTTCTGGCGGTCGGTGCACTTCGCCGCGCGCGGGACCGCGGGCTTGCCGTTCCTGACGACCTGTCGATCATCGGCTTTGATGACATCGAATTGGCGCAGATCGCAGACCCGCCCCTTACCACGGTTCGGGTCCCCCATCAGGAGATGGGACGTCTGGCTGCCACTACACTGGTGGAATGGCTGCGCAGTGGTGTCCAACCTGACACCATCACACTTGAGGCACATCCCGTATTGCGCGCAACGCTCGGGCCTGCGCGCTAGCCTAGCTTTGCCGCAGCACCGGCAAGGCATTATCCCTATGGGCCGATTGAATGCCCCAGATATCCTGCAACAAGCCTGCATAGACATCCCGGTAATCGGTCGTGTGAACCAGATCGTCTTCGTACAAGCGATCAAGGGACACCCGCGCACCGCTCAAGCCACCCAGCACACCGCCACCCGCGACAAAGACCGGTGCGGCAGTGCCATGATCCGTGCCGAAAGAGCCGTTTTCACGCGCGGTCCGGCCAAACTCCGAATAAGTCACAATGGTAACATCCTGCCATAGTCCCATCACTTTGAGCGCGGCACCGAAAGCCGCAAGAGACCGGCTAAGATCATCCAAAAGGTAGGCATGTTCAGCGGGCTGGTTATCATGTGTGTCGTAGCCCCCTTGGACTACCTTCAGAACCGGCACATCAACCCCTGCCTCCAAGAGCCGTGCGGCGGTATGCAACTGACCACCCAGCTCACTCTCCGGAAAGGCCATCTGGCGCGCTGCGGAATTGGCGAGTTTGCGGGAAATCACTTCGCCTGTGATCTGGGCACTTTCATAGGTGCGCAACACATGATCCAAAGGTGACTGGGCGCTTTGCGGGCGGACAGCGTGTTTCATGCCCGGCAGGTTGCCGATGGTCTCGACAAAGGTTTCTTCGTCCCGCATCGCAGAAAAGCGCCCCTCGCCCGCCAAAGGGCCCATATCCCCGCCCAGAACAAGGCCGGACACATCCGCAGGCTGAGGGGCCGCACCATCAGCGAAAGCCTGCGCGATCCAGCCATCGCGGATCAGACTGTCAGCCCCCTGCCCTGCGTTCCAGATTTCGATCGAGCGGAAATGTGAGCGGTTCGGGTTAGGGTATCCGACCCCTTCAATGATCTGGAGATCGCCATTTTCCCACAAATCCGCAAAGCCACGCATTGACCCATGCAACGCAGTGTCCGCATCAATGCCCAAGCTCGCATCACGCGCGATCCCAATCTGTGGCCGCAATCCGCGATAGGCAGGGTCTGTGATCGGGATCACCGTATTCAACCCGTCGTTGCCACCCGCCAATTCGACCAGCACGAGTGTCTTGCCCGAAAAATCTGCAGCGCCCGCCGCAGCAACAAAGGTGGGCGTTGTGATCAGTGGCAAGGCGGCTGCACCTTGGCCAAGGGCTTGCAGGAAGCGGCGGCGTGAGACGTTTGTCATGGGGGCTCTCCTCGGGCTGGGATCAGTTGACTTGAAATTCAGGTGAAAGGATCAGGTTGCGGACAAGAGCATCGGGATCTGTGGCCACCATCTCGTCGCGCAATCCTTGGGTGCGGCGGGGCACAGCCAACAAGGCCTGTGCAGCGCGCTTGCTTTCCAAGGTACCCGCAGGCAGATCGTTGATCCAAGCACGAGCATCCGCATAAACCACAGCCGGGATTGCGGGCCTAATCCTGTCCTGTTCGGCCTCTTCAATGTAGGCATCAAGATCGTCCATATTGCGGACCTCGCTGAAACCTTGCAGTCCAAGAACAGCCGGATGAGACAGCTGCGTGATCAATTGTCCTTGCGTTTCCCCGATGGCAACGGCGCTTTCTTTTGCAAGGGCGCGGGCCATCTTCACCATCTCGCGAAGGTTGGGGGTGCGCTGGTCACCATCGGTCCACTCCGGGTCAGGATCCCAGGCGCGGTGTTCATCTGTCGTCTGGATTAGGGCAGGCAAATGTGCAGCGATGGCCTGCATGAGCCGCAAATCACCGGCACTGGCAGAAGATAGGTCATCATCCAAGACACCCTCCCAGGGACCATACCAGATCCACGGCTCGCCCTCTTCGGGCTCAAGACTGGCAAAACAATCCGGGGCGCAATCGGTTGGCAGAAAGCCATAGCCTGCGTAGTCCTCGGTAGTGTTGGCTTCGACCCATACAGGGATCGCGCGCCAGGTCTGTCCGCCAAAAGAGACGTCATAAAGAACAAACAGCCCGCCTAGACCATCATCGTCGCCTTCAATGCTGATGGCAAAGACCTGACCAACACGCAGATCATCCAGGCCCAGATCAACCGGAACTTCGGTCGCGGACTCTGCGGCCATCATCATGTCGGATGATAGGTCCGCTTCCATATCGCCGTAGGCAAAGTAGCTCAAGGTGGTCGCTCTTGCCGTGGTCGATGCATCATTGATCCACTCCACACCCTGCGGCCATCCCCCGACGTTCGGTGGAAAGAACAAGGCCTGCCCCATGTCATAGGACAGCCATGCCAAGCCAGTCGCATTTTCGACCGGCGCCCCAAGACTGCGAAGCGTTCCTGCGATCAACTCCACCGGTGATTTAACAAGCCTTCCCCGGTTTTCCTGTGCCCAAAAGGCGTCGGTTGTCAGCAACGCCTCAAGCAGTGGCGCAATTTCAAGGTTGTTATCTTTCCAAAGGGCCGTCAGGCGGGCAACTTCTGCGGGATCAGGCTGATCCGAGACAAAAGTCAGCCAAAGTTTTTCGACAATGTATGACCCGAACGAGGGATGTGCGAGCGCCATATCTGCGAGATCAGAGGCATCGTAGTTCCCGGTCTGGCCAAAAAGGGTCTTTTGCCCGTCATCATGATACTCGGGATAAAATGTGTAGACCGGCGCGCTGAGCTCACCGATCCCATGGCCGGTCAGCATCCGCGAGGCTGCAACGACGTCGTCTTGCGTATATCCGCGACCTTCGCCCAGCGTGAATAACTCCAAAAACTCTCTCCCGAGGTTTTCATTGGGACTCTCTGCGCTGTTTTCGGTGTTTGACAGATAGACCAGCATGGCCGGGTCTTGCAGAATGCCATGCGCGAGATCCGCAAAATTTCCTGCCGCATTGGCGCGAAAGAACTGGTTTTGCCGCCCCATCCACTGCGGGTTCTCGACACTCTCGAATGAGGTGGCGAAGTGGTCGTGCCAGAACAGGGTCAAGCGTTCGGTGATGGGGCTTGGTGTTGCGACCATCTCGGCAAACCACCAGCCGCTCAGCTCTTCAATTTCCATCCAGCGGTTCGCAAAGAAAAGCTCTTCTGCGGTCTGACCAAGAGTCCACATGTAGTCGAACGGATAATCCGCGGCATTGACCCAGCCCGGCATCGGAATGGACGGGGTGTCCGAAATTCCACCCAAAATCACCGCTACCCCCGCTTCATACGACAAGCCCGTCAAGGCTTTGATCTCTTGCGGGCTGGCACCAAAGCCGGTTCGGCTGATCAAATGCCGCGCCTCTTCTGCGGTCATCGCAGAGGGCCCAGCCGCAGCGGAAGTCGCAAGAATAGCGATGGCAGAGGTCGTCAGAAAAGGGCGAATGCGTTTCATAGTGGGCTCCGGGCATGTGCTGTCTTATTGGACGTAGCACATAGGTGGGGGCCCTCGCGTTACATGTCAGAGGCGACAATCATACGATCTTGTAAACTTCGTAGAGCCTACGGAAAGACCACGCGGAAATGGGCGCCGGGCGATCCTGCTTGCAGTGTGATCGTGGCGTCGTGCAAATCGGCAATTGCTTTGACAAGGCTCAGGCCAAGCCCGTTGCCCGGCGATGACCGGCTGCTGTCAGCCCGGTAGAACCGATCAAACACCTTTTTCTGATCGGGCAGCGCAATGCCCGGCCCATCGTCCTCGACTTCTAGCACGAGGCCATCCGAATGCAGCAACCGCAGATGGACCGTGGCCGCATCCCGGCTGTGTTCCAGCGCATTTTCCAGCAGATTGGCAACCATTTGTTGCAAGAGTTCGGGATCTCCGCGCAGCCTGCAGTCAGGAGCGATGCTGACCTCCAAGGATTTATCGGCATCCTCGAACACAGGGGCAAAGGCCTCGCCCATATCCGTGGCAAGCTGGCTCAGGTTGATTTCCTCAAAAGCCGCGCGGCGCCCGCCCGCCTCTACCTCGCCCAGCCGCAAAATTGCGTCAAAAATCCGCAGGACCTGCGCCAAATAGGTTTCGGCCGCAGCTACATGTTCGGCCACTGCGTTGCTGTTGCGCAGATCGCGTTGGATCAGTTCAAGCCGCCCCCCGATGTTGGCCAGCGGTGTTTTCAGATCATGCGCCACACCAACAGAGACTGCCTCGATGTTGCTATTGAGCGTATCAACCTTGTCGAGCATCTGGTTGATGCCCATGGAAAGCCGGTCAAATTCGTCAAGCTTTCCAGTGACAGAAGCGCGCCGTGTCATTTCTCCGCGTGCGACGGCAGCTGCGGTTTGTGACACGCCTTCGATACGGGTGAAAACACTCCGGCTCAAAAAATAACCGGTGATCAAGGCCAATGGCAGGACAATCAGGATAAGCGCATAAGTGCCGAAAACTGCAAATCCGGTAAGCTCATAATGTGCCGCAGGCACGAATTCGCCCACCGTGATGCTACCGCCGCCGCGCAAGTAGACTGTTCTCGCGCGGACATCGCCGTCGATTTCAGGGTGTGAGATCGGAAACCGCCGCAATTCTTCTTCGGCCCAAAGTTCAGGATAGCCGGCAAGCGTTTCGCCATCCGCGTCTCGATAAACAAACATCTGCTGCTCTTCTTCGAGCACCCAGTAAATGTCTTCGTCAGACCAGATCGGACCATCATCGCCAGCAATCGCATCAATCAATGCCTCTTCACTGTCGCCGTAAAACAGGTCTTCGCCGTAAGTCAGTGAATTATCGATCCGGTCGCTCTGCGCCGTCTCAATGGCAGAGGTCGCGAAACCCACAAAAATCCATAGCGCCGCCACGGAAATGACGACGAACAAACCGCATGACAACAAGACCCGTTGAAAGACGGTTGAGCCCAGAATGCTATGGCGCGTCGATGAGATAGCCTGCCCCCCTGACAGTTTGGATCATGTCGATATCGTAGGGTTTATCGACCTTGGCGCGCAATCGGCTCATGTGGGTTTGAACAAGACTGGTTTTGGGATCAAACCGATACCCCCAGACTTTTTCCAACAGCATACTGCGGGTGACCACCTCGCCGGGATGCTGCAAAAGGAATTCCAGCAAGCGGAACTCCAACGGTGAAAGGTCCAAAAGAATACCCTCGCGTGTGGCCTTGCGGGCCATGCGGTCAAGTCGGAGCGGTCCAAGCGTGAGTTCAGAAATTTCCGACACCAACGGGGGGCGTCGGGCAAGGCTTTTGAGACGGGCGATCAACTCTGACAGTGCAAAAGGCTTTACCAGATAGTCATCTGCCCCAGCCTCGAGCCCTTCAACACGATCCTCAAGCCCGGACATTGCCGTCAGCATGAGTACCGGGGCTGTAATCTTGGCACCGCGCAATAAGCGCAGAACATCAAGCCCATCCATCCCTGGCAACATCCGATCAAGGATGATCGCATCATAGGCCCCAGCCGCAACGCTCAGCAAAGCCTTCTGCGGTGCATCAAAGCAATCAGTCGTCCAACCCTGTTCTTTGAGGCCACGTGTCAGATAGCTTGCGGTTTCCGCATCATCTTCAACAATCAGAATATGCATTGCCGCTGTCTGCCCCATCCGCTTTTGACGTCACATTATGCTTCAGCGCACAGGCAAACAAGCGGGGCGTCGAAACACACTTTTATGAGCGGAACTGTTGACGAATGCGTGAGTTGACCCAACTGAAGGTGCGACGGGTTGACACACCCGACGTCCGCGGGCGTTAATCAACCCATCTTCACCCCTCTTCCCAACAGCGGAGCCCTCTCCATGACCACTTCACGTTTTTATCGCACGACCCTGCTTGCAGGCGGCCTCCTTTTAGGGGCCTCAAGCGCCAGCGCTGAAACCTTTCGCTGGGCCTCGAACACAGACCCGCAAACAATGGACCCACATGCGGTCAACTCTGCGCCTGTCCTGTCGTTTCTCAACAACGTTTATGAAGGGTTGGTGCGCCGCAACCGTGATATGGCCATCGAAGGGTCGCTGGCAGAAAGCTGGGAACCACTCGAAGGCGAGAATGGCTGGCGGTTCAACTTGCGTCAGGGCGTGACTTTTGCAGACGGCGCGGCCTTTACGGCCGAAGATGTCCTGTTCTCATATCAGCGCGCCTCGAATGAGGCGGCTGACGTGCGGTCATGGTTTGCGCCAGTCACAGATGTGCGTGTTGTCGATGACTTTACCGTCGATTTTGTGACGTCCGCCCCCAATCCTCTGTTCCCTGATTCAATCGCGAACTTCATGATCCTTGATAAGGACTGGGCTGAAAGCAACGACGCCGCCCTGCCCGCCCGCGATGCCGAAAACTTTGCCACTATGAACACCAACGGCACCGGGCCGTTCATGCTGTCCAGCCGTGACCCCGGGGTGCAAACCGTGCTGGTCCCGAACCAGAACTGGTGGGGCGAGGTAGAGCATAACGTAACCGAAGCTGTCTTTACGCCAATCGGGAACTCCGCGACCGGGCTTGCGGCGCTCTTGTCGGGCGAGATTGACTTCATTCAGCCGATCCCGCTGCAAGATGCCGAACAGGTCGAAGGGCGCGATGGCTTCAAGGTGCTTGAAGGCGAAGAAACGCGCGTCATCATGTTCGGTTTCGGACATGAACATGACACGCTGCTCTATTCGACAGATGTCACGGACGTGAACCCGTTCCAGGACGTGCGTGTCCGTCAGGCGGCGGGCCATGCCATTGATATTGATGCGATCGACCGCGTTCTCTTCCGCGGCAAGATTGAAGCCGCGTCGCAACTGGTGCCCGCAGGCATTTCCGGTTACTCGGCTGCAAATGCTGATCGTCTGGACTATGACCCCGATCGTGCGCGCGCGCTCTTGGCCGAAGCAGGCTATCCCGATGGGTTCTCATTCGGACTGAAATGCCCCAACGACCGCTACATTAATGACGAGGCGCTTTGCCGGGCGGCGGCATCCATGTTCGCGGCTGTGGGTCTGAATGCCGAACTCAGCACCGGCCCGGTCCGTGACTACTGGCCGCAACTGCGCGAAGACGATTTTGATATGTATCTTCTGGGCTGGTCCCCGGGCACATTCGACATGGAGCACCCGATCCGTTTCCTCAAGCACACACAGGATGATGAAAAGCGTCTTGGCTCGTGGAACTTCGGCAACTTCTCAAACGCGCGCGTTGACGAGTTGCTGCCGCAGATCCAGCAAGAGGTGGACCTTGAGGCGCGTCAGGCCATGATCGACGAAGTTGTTGCGATCTCGCAGGACGAAGTGGCTTATCTGCCGCTTTACACCCAGCCGTTGATCTGGGCTGCAAAGGACGGGGTTGATCTTGTCCAGCGCGCCGACAACTTCTTCCTGCTGCGCTGGGTCACAGTCAACTAACAGGCTGCGACAGGAACCAACGGGCGATGGCGTATTTCATTTTCAAACGACTGTTTCAGTCGATCTTTGTGATGCTCGCCGTCGCCTTTCTGGCATTTTCGCTGTTTCGCTTTGTAGGTGATCCGGTCAGCCAGATGACTGGGGTGGAAACCTCGGTCCAGGATCAGGAACAATTGCGCGAAGAACTGGGGCTCAACGACCCGTTCATCCTGCAATTCTATCGCTTCACCTCTGATATGGTCCAAGGTGATTTCGGGTTTTCCTATCGCACCCGTCAACCAGTGAACGAAATGATCGCCAGCCGGATACCCGCAACGATCGAGTTGGGGATCATGGCACTGTTGATCTCATTGGTCGTGGGGGTGCCCGCTGGGGTCTATACGGCCCTGCGCCCGAAAGGGATCGTGACCCAATCCATTCTTTTGACGACGCTTGTCGGGGTTTCCATCCCGACATTCGTCATCGGGATTGTGCTGATCTTCCTGTTTGGCGTACAACTGGGGTGGCTTCCCACCTTCGGGCGCGGTGGCACTGTTGATCTGGGCGGTTGGACAACCAGCTTTCTGACGATCGACGGCTGGCGGGCGCTGATCCTGCCGGCCATCACGCTCGGAGTTTACCAACTGACCCTCACAATGCGACTGGTGCGTGCCGAGATGATGGAGGTCATGCGCTCTGACTACATCCGTTTTGCGACCGCACGCGGCATCCCTTATCGGTCATTGCATTACCGGCATGCACTCGGGAACACGATGATTCCGGTCATCACGATCATCGGGTTGCAATTTGGCGGCGTGATCGCCTTTTCCATCGTGACCGAGAGTGTTTTCCAGTGGCCCGGCATGGGGCTGCTGTTTCTGGAATCGATCCGCTTTGTCGATATTCCTGTGATGGGGGTCTATCTGGTGGTCATCGCCTTTTTCTTTGTTTTGGTGAATCTGTTGGTCGATATGCTGTATCTGCTGATCGATCCGCGCCTGCGCGTAAAAGAGGCGGTCTAAGATGTTTGCAAGGCTCCTGCGCTCTGACGGTGTTTACTATTTTCTGCGCTCACCGGCAGCCATCATCGCCGCGATCACAGCTGTGGTCATCATTGGCGGGGCGATGTTTGCGCCCTGGCTTGCGACCTCAAATCCCTATGACCTTTCAAGCTTTTCTCTGATGGATGGCCTCAAGCCGCCTGTTTGGCAGGGGGGCGATCCGAACTTTCCGCTTGGAACAGACGATCAGGGTCGGGACATGGTATCGTCAATCCTCTATGGGGCGCGGCTGTCGCTGCTGATTGGCCTCATGGCGATGGCCATTGCGACTGTCTTGGGTGTCGGCCTCGGACTTGCGGCGGGCTATTACGGGGGACGGTTCGATGCAATCGTGATGCGGATTGCGGATGTTCAACTTGCCCTGCCCGCGATCCTGACCGCCCTGTTGATCGACGGCATCTCGCGTGGGCTGCTGCCTGCCGCGATGCAAGAGGACCTGCGCGTGGCCGTGCTGACCCTTGCCATTGCCCTTTCGCTTTGGGTCAACTTTGCAAGGACAGCACGGGCCAGCGTTTTTGTTGAGCGCAACAAGGACTACGTTCAGGCTGCAATGATCATGGGGCAGCACCCGCTTAGGGTCATGTTGAAACATATCCTGCCCAACATCATGGGCCCGCTCTTGGTCATTATGACGGTTGATCTGGCCTCGGCCATTTTGCTTGAGGCAACACTGTCATTCCTCGGCATCGGCCTGCCCGCAGACAGCCCGTCACTGGGCACACTGATCAGGATCGGGATGCAATTCCTCTTGTCGGGCGAGTGGTGGATTTTGTGGGTGCCAACCATCTTTCTGGTGGCCTTGGTGGTGTCAATCAATGTGCTGGGCGACTTCCTGCGTGATATCTTTAATCCGAGGTTGCGCTGATGTTGCGTGTTGAAAACCTTACGGTGCAATTCCCCGGCAGGTTTGGCACATTCACAGCCATTGAAGACGTCTCGTTGCAAATCGCTGCGGGCGAAATCCATGGGCTGGTGGGCGAAAGCGGCGCGGGTAAATCCACGATTGGAGCGGCCATCATCGGATTGCTGCAACCCCCTGGCTTTATCGCGCAAGGGACGGTCCATCTTGGCGACACAGACCTGCGCGCGCTGACACCAAACGAGGCGCACCAGACCCGCGGTCGTCGCATTTCAATGATCTTTCAGGACCCGCAGACCAGCCTGAACCCGCTGATGACCATCGAAGATCAGCTGATCGAAACGATCCAGACGCATGAGGACATCAGTGCGACAGAGGCACGTGACCGGTCAGTCGCGCTGCTCGAAGAAATTGGCATCACCGATGCCGCAAAACGGATCAAAGCCTATCCACATCAATTCTCGGGGGGCATGCGGCAACGGGTGGTGATCGCGCTCGCTCTTTGCACAAACCCCGAACTCATCATCGCGGATGAGCCCACAACCGCCCTTGATGTGGCTGTCCAATCGCAGGTGCTTGAGCTGATCCGCAGGCTGGCCGACCAGCGCGGCATCGGTTTCTTGCTCATCACCCACGACATTGGTGTCATTGCGCAGATCACCGACAAAGTAACTGTTTTGCGCGGTGGCAAGGTGATGGAAAGCGGACCAACCGAGCGGGTCCTTGGCGCGCCTGAGCACCCTTATACCCAAAGCCTGATGGCAGCCGTCCCGCGTCTGGATGTCAAACTTGACCGATTCTTGTTGCCACAAAGCGACGTCGCCCCGGCAACCGCCGCAGCCGGACGTGCGGCCGCGGACGCAGAACGCTGGCTGCGGTCAGGCGAACAAGCCTTGGGCGAAGGCCTTAGCATGCACAATATCACGGTCCGTTTCACCGGTGCGCGCGAAAGTCTTTTGCGTAAGCCGGATGTCTTCGTGGCGCTGGATGATGTATCAATGCAAGTCCGGCCCGGCACGGTCATGGGACTGGTCGGCGAAAGCGGGTCAGGTAAATCCACGATGGCCAAGGTGTTGACAGGGTTGGTGCAGCCAGCCTCGGGAACCTTGACACTCAGCGACGCGGCTCTGCCTCTTGCGCGCCAACGCGGGCGAAAGGATCCGTCCCGCCGCTTGGTCCAGATGGTGTTTCAGGACCCCTACAGCAGTCTTAATTCCCGCCACAGGGTGGGCGACATTCTGGCAGAGCCTCTCTGGCTGTATGGCCTAGAAAATGATGCAGGCAAGCGGCGTGATCTGGCTGCGGCTATGCTAGACCTTGTCGGCCTGTCTGCGGATGCCATCAACCGGTACCCCCATCAGTTTTCGGGCGGACAGCGCCAACGGATCGCGGTCGCACGGTCACTGCTAGCCCGTCCGCGCGTTTTGATCTGTGACGAACCCACCAGCGCGTTAGATGTGTCAATTCAGGCCCAAATTCTGAACTTGCTCAAAGACCTGCAAGAACGGTTCGGCCTGACCATTTTGTTCATCAGCCATAATCTCGCGGTTGTTCGCCAGATGAGTGATGACATCACGGTGCTGAAATCAGGCAAAGTCATCGAAACGGGCCCGTCGGAAGCATTTTTTGCTGAGCCCAAAGCCGCGTATAGCCAAGAGTTGCTGTCACTGACGCCTGATCCTGAGCTCACTGCAAAGGTGGCCTGACCGCGCCGCCCATCGACGCTAGCTGCGCACAAGATCAAAGTCCGGATCATAGGGTGAGGGTGCAATGACGACGGCCTCGACAAAATCACCGCAGAGATCAAGCTGTATCACCGCGTCCAGATCCGCAAAGGCGGGATCGACAAAGGCATAGGCAAGGTTCTTGCCGACACGGTGCCCCCATTCGCCGGAAGTCACCGTCCCCACAACCGTGTCACCATCCATCAGTGATGCACCGCCATAGCCGGGCGCATGAGTTGCCTGAATATCCAATGTGACCAGCTTGCGCCGTTGCCCCGCTGCCTGTCTTGCCTCAAGTGCCGCTTTGCCAATAAAATCGGTCTTTTCAGGGCGGACGAACCGGTCCAGCCCGGTTTCAAACGGATCGAACTCTGTGATCAGATCTGCCTTCCAATGCAGAAAGCCTTTTTCCATCCGCATGGACTCGACCGCGCGGGCGCCAAAGAGTTGCAGACCCCAAGGCTCCCCTGCCTGCCGCAAAGCCAGATAAGCGGCATAGAGTGAGGCATTGGGCACATGGATTTCATAGGCCAGCTCACCGGAAAAACTGACGGCCATGACTGTCGCGGGCGCAAAGCCGACAAAGCACTCGCGCACTGACAGCCACGGAAAAGCGGCGGCAGACCAATCGCCGCGGGCACAGGCCGACAGAACCGCACGCGCATGCGGCCCCGCCAAAACGAGGATCGTCTGATCATTGGTGAGGCTGCGGATTTGTACGTCTTCATCCTCGCGCAAATGCTGGGTCAGCCAGTCCATGTCATGATATTCCGAAGCCGCAGCCGAGCCATACCAACACCGTTCAGGGCCACGATCACTGGCTGGCAGGTTGGCAATGGTCGCCTCGCCCTTGATGCAGCCATGATGGTTCAAGAGATACCCAAGCCCAACGCGGCCGGTCCTTTTGGTGACGGTCCCGCAGAACATGCGATCCAGAAAAGCGTGCCGGTCTGCCCCTGTGATTTCGAACCGATTGAATCCATTGACCTCGCACAGTCCGACGTTCTGTTGAACGTTGCGGACCTCGGCTGCGATCACGCCAAAGGTTTCGTCAAAGTCGAACCCATGGGTCGGCCTGAAATCCGCCGAAGGCTTGATGTAGTCCACACGTTCCCAGCCATTGATGACTGTGAATTCCGCCCCTTCAGCCGCAAGGATTGGTGTCAAAGGTGTTGTCTTGGCCGGACGCCCTGCGGGACGGTGCTCATGTGGGAAGTGGAACCGAAACTCGTTCTGGTAGTCTTCAATCGCCTTGAGCGATGTCAACTCGACATTGGCGTGGCCGGTAAAGCGGCCCGGATCAAGGCACCATGTGTCATAACACGCTTCGCCATGAACGATTTGTTGCGCCAGGAGCCAGCCGTGACCACCGCCCTCGCCCACACCGGCACGCAATCCGATGATGCAAAACGCATTCCGTTTCCCGGGGATCGGGCCAACCAGAGGGGCGCCGTCGATTGTATAGGTGATCGGACCATTGACGATCCGTTTGATCCCGATCTCTGTCAGGGCTGGCATGCGGGCAAATGCCCCTTCGAGCACATCCATCACCCGTTCAAGATCATCCGGACACAGATCGTTTGAAAACGCAGGGCTGATCCCGTCCATGCCCCATGTCTTGCAATCCTGTTCATAGAACCCAACCAGCAGACCATTCTTTTCCTGCCGCGAATAGTAGTCACTGATCGGACAGCGCAAAAGCGGCATCCGGTGGCCTGCCTCGATAATGGCCGGAATATCCTCGGTGACGAAATACTGGTGTTCCATGGAGGCAACAGGGTGATGCACCCCCATCATCCCACCGACCTCGTTCACCCGATACCCGCAGGCATTCACGACGATATCGGCGTCGATGTCGCCTTTGTTGGTGTGCACCGTCCAAGTGTCATCCTTGTGCTGGGAAAGCCCAATTACATCCGTGGACCGATAGACCTCAGCGCCCGCACGGCGCGCATGAAACGCCAGCGCCTGACAAAGCTGCGCGGGATCAATATCGCCATCCTCACCATCCCAAAGCCCCCCCACCAGATTTTCGGTCGAGATCAGCGGATGGCGGCGGGCACATTCCTCGGCATCAATGACTTCAAATTCAACACCCATGCCCCGCGCCATGGAAGAAAAATGGCGGTAGCCTTGCATTTGCGCTTCGGTATTGGCCAGACGGATGCCGCCGTCACCATGATGATACCCCACAGGGTAGTCAGGATCGTCACGCAATTTCTTGTAAAGTGCGATGGAATGGCTTTTCAGCCCCACCATCGTCTGGTTCATGCCAAAGTTTGTCACCTGCGCGGCTGAATGCCACGTCGTGCCGCTTGTCAATTCGTCGCGTTCGATCAAAACAACGTCTGACCAACCCTCTTGGGTCAGATGATACAGGGTTGAGCATCCCGCGATCCCACCCCCGATAACGGCAACTTTTGTACGCGACTTCATGCGGCCTTCCTTTTCCGACTTGCCCTACTGAGCCGCAGACAAGCGCAGATAGCAAAGGGAATGGCAAAACTACATGAAATCGGGAATTCAATTTCGAACATTTCAAAGTCGTGACTTCGCGTTTGCATGATGGCAGGCGCGCGGGTCTGATACATCTCATGAGTGACAGCACATCACGACGCAGCGGTGGGCGCCGCGAGCGACTTGCAAAGCGCGCAGCACCGCCGCGCTTTGACCCTTGCCCGCCCGGTCAGGTCGGAGGGGCCTACAAACCTCTGTCAGAAGGTGACGTGGCAAAGATCGTAGAAACGGCAAAGCTGCTTTTGACAAACCTCGGCATGGGCGAGGTGCCTGCACGGCTTGCCAAAGATCTGGTTGCAGTTGGCGCGATCGACACAGGCGACGGGCGCATCCGCTTTCCACCGGCCTTGGTCGATGAAGCGATTGCCCAATCTGCCAAGACCTTTGTTCTGCATGGACGTGACCCGGCCCGTTCCATCGAGATAGGTGGCGATAAGGTCTATTTCGGGACCGGTGGTGCCGCGGTTCAGACACTTGACCTTGAAACACATCTCTACCGCCCTTCCACCCTGCAAGACCTGCACGACTTCACACGGCTTCAGGACAAGCTTGCGAATGTGAGCTGGTATACACGGTGCTGTGTTGCGACCGATGTCCCGGATAATTTTGATCTGGACGTGAATACGGCCTACGCGTTGATCAAGAACACAACGAAACCCGTGGCGACATCCTTTACTCTGGCCGCGCATGTCGCCCCGATCGTCGAGATGCTCGACATCGCAGCAGGCGGCCCCGGCGCATTCGCAAAACGCCCGTTTCTGAAAGCCCACATCAGTCCCGTGATTTCGCCCATGCGCTACGGGGAGGATGCAGTCGATGTTGTGTATGAATGCGTCAAGCACAACATCCCCATGTCCTGCATTACCGCAGCCCAAGCGGGCGCAACCGCTCCTGCAACCATGGCTGGGTTTCTCGCTCAATCGCTTGCCGAAACGCTGGCAAGCCTTGTGATGGTCCATGCAATTTCACCAGGGCACCCCATGGTGTTTTCAAACTGGCCTTTCGTGATCGACCTGCGCACGGGGGCGTTTTCCGGCGGCAGCGGTGAAACAGCCGTCTTGAACGCGGCTTCTGCGCAGATTTCGAATGCTCTCGGACTGCCCTCGGGTGTGGCCGCATCCATGACCGACGCCAAGGCCATTGATGCCCAATACGGCATGGAAAAGGGGATCACGTCGCATGCAGCCGCTTTGGCTGGTGGAAACCTGATCTACGAAAGCTCTGGCATGACGGCGTCATTGCTTGGTGTCAGTTTCGAAGCCTTTGTGCTGGACGACGAGATGCATTCGCATACTTACCGTGCGCTGCGCGGTGTGGAAGTCACGCCAGAAACCTTGGGCTACGACGCCATTCTTGAGGCCGTCATGGGCGACGGCCATTTTCTTGGAGGGCAGCATACTTTTGCAGCGATGGAACGGGACTATTTCTACCCGGCCATTGCCGACCGTGACGAGCCACGCACCTGGGCCGAAAACGGCGCTATGGATGCTTGGGAGAGGGCACGCAAGACGGCGCAGGCCATTCTAAGGGACCACAAGCCGGACTATCTCAGTCCGGATCAGGACGCGCAGATCAGAGCCCGTTTCAACATCATTTTGTAGCAGTCAATCCGGCGCTGCGATCAAATCAAAGGCACCCGTCAGCCAAGGCGCATCGGCCGTAATCGGACCAACCGCATGGGCGAGAATAGACGCGCGCAACTGCTGATCTACGCGCTCAATGACACGGGCAGGACAGTCTGTCGTCGTCACAACACAGAGGGTCCGCGCGAACTGCCGACCGGGAAAAGGATGCAATTGCAGTGCATCATGAAACCGGCGCGCGCGCGAAAACAGCAGTGGCGTTGTGATCGTCCATCCAGCACCGGACGCCACCATCCCCATCAGGGTCTGGTTGTTGTCACATTCAAACCGCATCTCGGGCGACACCCCCAACCGCCTGAGCTGCGCTTCGATCAAGCGGGCAATCATCAGTTTGCTGCTAAAGCGCAGGAACGGCAGCCTTTGGGGACCTTTCAGCAATTGCTGCGGTGTTGCCTCGGCCCCATTGGGCAGAACCGCAACAAACGGGTCTTTCAGCAAAGGGTATTCAACCAGTTCCGAGGTCCTTTCTGTCGGCGCCGTGGTGATTGCCAAATCCAGTTCGCGATGGCGCAAAAGCTGCAAAAGCGCACTGCTGGTATCGGTCCTGAAAGAGAATGCACACCGGGGCATCTGATCGCTTAAATGCAAAGCGAGTTCGGGAGTGATGTCGCTATCGAGATCCTCGATCACCCCGATCCGCAACTGGGTCGGCCCGTCTTTGTGACCGGCCGTTGCTTCGGCTGTTGCTTTGCGAATAGCCGTCAACGCACCTTCGATGTTGCCTAAGAAAGCGCGGCCTGTTGGCGTCAGGATCATCGGGCGTCGCGCATGGTCGAACACCTCTGCGCCCAGATGATCTTCGAGGGCGCGGATATGGTGTGAAATCGTGCTGATTGATAGATGCAACCGGTCAGCGGCCCCTTGCAAGGACCCTTCCCGCGCACAGGTCTGGAAGAGCTCCAACGCCTTAAGTGTAAGTTCTGGTTTCTTTGCAATCTGACCCAAGGGCTACCCCGCACAACTTGCTTATCTCCGAAGTATCATTGCGGGATTTTCGAAAATTATCAATGCATGCGCCATCGCCCTGTCAGATCACTCGGCTGCATGGCGCAACGGAACAGGGGCGCTCGGGGTCACTGGGATTGCCGTGGGCCGATCTGCCCCCTTGGTCAGAAGCACGAACATCGGCGGCGTGAAGTAAAAACTCACGACCGTTGACAACAATACGCCGCCTGCGATGGCAACCGCAAAGGGCGGCCAGAATGCACCGCCATCCAGAATAAGGGGCAGGAAGCCTCCGAATGTGGTAATGGTGGTCGAAACGATATGACGGCTTGAACCGGTCACGACCTCGGCCATCGCGTCACGGTCACCTGCAAGCGCTTTGGGGTCGGCTTGCAACGCGGTCAGGATGATGATTGCAGCATTGATCGAGACACCGATTGATCCGATCACGCCGATAATTGCCACGATCCCAAAGGGATATTGCATGATCGCCAGCGACAACATCGACAGCCCCGCTGACAACACACAAACGACAAGCGTGACCAGCGACAACCGGAAAGAGTTGAACGTCAAGACAATCGTCGCGACCGTCAGTGTGATGATCAAGCCGATGGACGCCATCAGATTACCAACTGTAGAGGACCGCGCATCACTGTCGCCGCCGACGCTGAGGGTGTAGCCGTCAGGCAGCACAAAACCGCGTGTCTCAATCGCCGCAAGGACCTGTTGCAGTGCTTCTTCGGGCAGCACATTGGGCACAAGAAAGGCCTGAATGACATTTTCGCGCACCCCATCCACACGCGTGATGACGCTTTCGGCTGGTTCGATCACGGGACGTGCGATTTCAGAGAGCGGCACTGCGGGAAATGCCCCCGTCGCCGAAATGGCAGCCGCATTGGGCAGCAGGATCGGCAAATCCGCAATCCGGGCCGTATCGCTGCGCCAATCATCACCCAAGCGCACCCGCACATTGAGTTGCTCCGTGCCTTCGACAAGTGATCCGCCGACGACCCCGACCATGGCCGCGTTCAACTGGTTTGCAACATCAACGATATCAAGCCCCAAGAGCCGCGCCTTGGCTTCGTCAACGTCAAACCGGACCTGAGGTGCGCCACCGTTTACGCCAGACCTTGCCTGTGTGACCACATCAAGATCAGCCATGATCGTGCGGAGCGCGTCACCCCTTTCGCGCAAGATCGCTATATCCTGTCCGGCAATCTTGACCTCGACAGGGGCATCGACGGGTGGGCCCTGAACCAGCCCACGCACAATGACCTGCGCTTGGGGAAAGTCCCGATCGAACCGGGTTTGCAGGTCAGAAACCAGACGCGCGGCATCTGCATCGGTCTTGGTGGTCACCATTGCCTGCGCAAATCCCGGCTCCTGACTGCGCCCGCCGACGATGTTGTAATAAAAGGCCGGACCGGATTCACCTACCGACCAATAGATCGTTTCAAGCCCCGCGTCCGCACGGATAACCGCGTCCATCTGCATGGCAACATCACGGGTTTGGGTGATTGCTGTCCCGGCCGGCATGGAGACCTCGATATAGAATTGGTC
Organism: uncultured Loktanella sp.; assembly: GCA_964385035.1. GTDB lineage: Bacteria > Pseudomonadota > Alphaproteobacteria > Rhodobacterales > Rhodobacteraceae > Yoonia. The sequence goes on along the minus strand of CAYLMZ010000017.1, from coordinate 4,349 downwards.
TCGTTCGACGCCGGGAAAGAACTGTGCCGTCAGCGTCGGAAAGGATGCAAAACCCAAGACAGGCAGCACCAAGGCGATGCTGATAGCGCGGATAGGATTGTGAATGGCCAATCTGATTGTCGCTGCAAAGAGCCGGCCCAGTGGTCCAAAGGATACACCGTTGGCAAAGCTTCCCTTTGCACCCGATGCAGGCAGTACCCATCCCGCAATGGCCGGCGTCACTGTCAATGCGATGACAAGTGACCAGATCAGCATCAGGACAACAGCGACTGCGATTGATCCTACAAAATCACCCGCTGGGCCGGGCAACAGTATCATCGGCGTAAAGGCCAATGCCGTCGTGACAGTCGAAGCCAAAAGCGGTGCTGCAAGCCGTTTGACTGCATCCGAAACGGCGGCTTCGCGGGCCATTCCGGATTTCAGGCGTTTGCGGATCTCGTCAACCATCACGATGGCTGCATCGACCAGTAGGCCCAGAGCCACGATCAAACCGGTGACCGACATTTGGTGAATAGGCAAACCGATGAAATTCATCGTGGCCAGTGTGGCAAGTGAGACCACTGGCAACACCGCCGCCACGATCAAGGCCGCCCTGACCCCCAGCGTGACAAAAAGCACGGCCACCACCAAGGCCACGCCGATGGCCATATTCATTCCGACATCCGCAAGACGATCAAGTGTGTAGACACTTTGGTCAAAAAGCAGGTCCTCGTCGATCCCCACTGGCACAAAGGCAGCACCCGCCGCGAGTTCCTCGCGCAGGAAACCCATCCACTGATCGATCTGCACCCCATCCTGCGCCAAGGCCCCGATCAGCACGGCAGGCCGCCCATTGGCAAAGGTCAACGCATCCGCCGGGGATTTTGGTCCGCGGGAGATCTCTGCGATCTCGCCAAGTGTCACGACAGTCCCTTGCGCATTTTCGCGCAAGATCACCTGACGCAACCGATCAAGGGTTTCGATTTCACCACTGACCGCGACCGTCAAATCCAAGGAACCCTGAACGCGCCCTGCTTGCACTTTGCCATCGGCTTCGGTGATCTTTGCCGAAATTTCCGGGATGCTCAGCCCCATGGCCGCCGCCTGATCGGGATCGACAGACACTAAGACCTCTTCCTCTTGCAGTCCGAAGTAATCGACAGCCCGCGTTCCCGGGATGGCACGCAGCCGGTCGCCTAGGGCCTCAGCGTGTCGTCCCAAAAGCGCAAGCGGCATGTCCGGTAAAGGCGAGGAAATAGCGATGACTGCCGAATAGGCGGCGATTCCCTCGGAATTGAAGTCCGGTGCCAACGCCCCTGCCGGGAAGCTGCGGCGCGCATCTTCCACGGCATCGCGCGCTTCGGACCAGATTTGCTCGATCTTGTCGGCTTCGAGCGTTTCCTGCAATTCGATCGAGACGACCGAGACCCCGGTCCGCGACACCGACGTGACCTCTGCCACTTCGGGAATGGTGCGAAGCTCTTCTTCGATTTCAGCAGTGATCAAAGCCTCAACCCGTTCAGGATCAGCGCCCGGAAACTGTGTCGTGACAGTTGCAAAGATATTGGTGATCGTCGGGTCTTCCTGTCGGCCGAGCGACAGGAAGGACGACAGACCAGCAGACACAAGAACCAGAATGATCAGGGCAACGAGACGGGGTTGGCGAAAGGTGAGCGAGGTCATGGCATATCCTTGGTGCGAAACAGGAGACTTATTGCGTGATCGCAACATCAGGCTGTGGTGAGACGCGCTGACCGGTAGTGACACGTTGCGGCCCATCAGTGATCATCACGACACCCTGTGGCACAGCCCCAGAAACAAACGCATGCCCGCCCTCGGTGTGGAGCACCAGAACATTGATCGCGCGCACGACGTTGTCAGTATCGACACCCAATACCGTCCATTGGCCGCGCACGCCTTCTTTCAGGGTTGTCAGGGGCACCCAAAAGCCGGTTTCATCGACTTGTCCCGCAAGATCCAAACGCACCGTCTGACCAAAGACCAAGGGCGCGTCCGCGTTCATTTCGAAAATTGCCGTTCGCGTCCGCGTGACGGGGTCAACGTCCGGTCGCAAGGCACGCAGCCTCGCAGCATGTCGCTGGCCTGCGACCTCAAATTCGACGCTTTGCAGATCATCAGGCCCAAGGTCCAGCGGAAGCCCCACACGCACCTGTGGCGCAGCTTGTGCGACAAGTTCGATCAGCGCTTGCCCTGCCCCAAGGCTCTCACCACCATCGACAAAGCGGGCTGTGACCCGTCCGGCGAAGGGTGCAAAAACGGTCGCTTTCTCGTGCTCAAGCGTATTGCTCAGGAGTGCGGCATCAATCTCGGCGATCCGGGCCGCCAGTTCATCAACCGTTGCCGTGGCCTGATCAAGCACCGCTTCACTGGCAAAACCACGCGTGTTCAATTCGGCCTGCCGTTCGACCGTTTGGTTTGCAAACTGAAGCTGGGCTTGCAGAGCATTGCGACTTGCTTCCAGCCTGGCGCGGTCCGCGACAAGCAAACGGGTATCCAGGCGCGCAATCGGTGCGCCCGCAGCGACGTCGTCGCCTTCATCGACATGAATTTCAGCAAGTTGGCCTGCACGCTCGAACGAGACCATCACTGTCTTTGCAGGCTCAACCTGCCCGACAAAGCTACGCGTGATTTTATAGCCTTCCTCGAAGTTGATGACCTGTGTCTGGACCGGCATCGCGGTCGCTGCCATCGGTGCAGGCGCGGCGTCAGCGCGCCGCGCGAGTTCGGACGAACCCGCCTGCACGGCCACGAGTGCCAATGCTGCGATGCCCAAGGTCAGCCCCACGCGGGCCGAGAGTTTCACAACCCTACGCAATGGGCGGGTCGCAGAGGTTTGATCTTTGGTCTTGGGCGTTGCCATGGGTGGTCCTCGCAATGTTAGACGATCTAACTTATATGTTAGAAGCTCTCACTTTGACAAGTCTTACGGTTCATGCGAGACCTTGGATCATGGCAACACACACAAAAGACACCGGCGGCACATTGCGCAAATCGGGATACCACCACGGAGACCTGCGCGCCGGGCTGATCGAGGCAACACGCCAATTGGTCGAGCAAAAAGGGCCTGACGGATTCTCTGTTACCGATGCATGCCGACTGGCTGGCGTCTCGACAGCTGCGCCTTATAAACACTTCAAAGATAAGTCAGAAATGGTCGTCGCCATGGTGATGGAGGGGATGCTGCGGCATCGTCAGAACATGGTCGATGCGCTGGACGGTATCCCCCAAGGCTCGCCCGACCGGATCACCGCAATCGGGCGGGAGTATGTGCACTTTGCATTGGCCGAACCGGGCCTCTTTCGCCTGAAGTTCGGCGGCTTCACCGACCGCCTTGAAGATCCCCGCCTCGAAGCAGCCGGTGACGCGACATTCGATCTGGTCATGCATGAAGTCGCTGCTTGTTTGGGCGAATCCAGCATATCGCAGGACGTCCGCAATCGTAGTTTCATGCTGTGGAGCTTTGTGCACGGCCTCAGTTTTCTGATGGCAGATGCCAAGCTGTGTAATCTGAGCGGTGAATTCGACCTTGATGCTGCCCTCGCTGATGTTGCGCGACGCATGCTGGCTTAGCTTTGCGGCTGTTTCAGCGCATCTGTGTGCGTGCAGACCTTTTCATAAAACGTTAGCGCAAACGTCAACTGCCGCAGGCAAAGCCCTATCAGATATGGCCTTTTAGGGCGCATCTGAAGTAAAAGCAGACAAAGACTGTGCGGCATTCGGATTCGCCACCCGATCCTTGCCGCCACGAATAGCACTAGCCGGGGGATCACGTGTCACTCTTTCTTATTGTCGCCCTCCCGTTCTTCGGGGCGCTTTTGCCCGGCTTGATGAACCCCGCAGGCCGGTCTGCCACTGCCGGTGTTACGTTTACTGTCACGCTGAGCGCCTTTGTCGGCCTCTTGACCAACCTACCTGCGATTATCGCAGGCGAGGTTGTGACAGCCCGCGTCGACTGGATGCCGCTCTTGGGTCTGAACTTCACCCTGATGCTGGACGGCTTGGGCTTTTTCTTTGCGATGCTGATCTTGGGGATTGGTCTTTTGATCATCGCCTACGCCCGCCAATACCTGAGCCGCGAAGACAATATGGGCGAGTTTCTGACCTATCTGCTCTTGTTCCAAGGGGCGATGGTGGGGATCGTCCTGTCCGATAACATCTTGCTTTTGCTGATTTTCTGGGAGCTTACGTCACTGTCCTCATTTCTTTTGATCGGCTATTGGAAGCACCTGCCAGAGGGCAGGCAAGGTGCCCGCATGGCACTGACGGTCACGGGCATGGGTGGTTTGGCGATGATCGGCGGAATGCTGATCCTTGGCCAGATCGTCGGCAGCTATGACCTGAGCGTGATC
>CAYLMZ010000016.1:7099-32550 GCA_964385035.1 uncultured Loktanella sp. | reverse complement strand
GAGGTGTCAGCGATGGGGCACCTCTATTTGCAGATTGTGATCTGGCAGATGGTGCCGGCCTTGCTGGTCTGGACGTTGAAAGCGTTTCTGGCTGCCCTTGAGCATACTGCCATCATTTTGTGGGCGACGGTGGGCACTGCTGTTTTGAATGCTCTGGTCAATTATTTGCTGATTTTTGGCAACTGGGGTTTTCCGGAGTTGGGGATCACCGGGGCGGCGATCGCGTCGCTGTCGGTGAATATCGTGACTGTCTTGCTGCTGGCGGCCTACATCCTGTGGAAGCTGCCGCAATTCGAGTTGTTCCGGAACTTCTGGCGGAGCGACAGCGAGATCATGGCGCGCGTTTTCCGATTGGGCTGGCCTATTGGTCTGACATCTTTGGCTGAAGGTGGCCTGTTCAGCGCTTCGGCCGTCATGATGGGCTGGATTGGCACTTTGGAACTGGCAGCCCATGGGATCGCCATTCAATTAGCGAGTATTACGTTTATGGTGCATATCGGCTTTAGTCAGGCAGCGACGGTGCGGGCAGGGCGTGCGCTGGGCCGCCGGGATGAACCCGGTCTGCGGCAGGGGGGTGTCACTGCGATTGCGATGTCTGCCGGTTTTGCTGTGCTGACGTCTGCCGTTTTTCTGGCGATGCCCGATGTGCTGGTGGGCCTGTTTGTTGACCCAAGTGATCCGGATCGCGCGACCCTGATCCGGATCGGTGCGGCGCTGGTGATCGTTGCCGCCCTTTTCCAACTGGTTGACGGGTTACAGGTGATGGCCCTCGGTCTTTTGCGCGGTGTGCAGGATACCACCATTCCGATGGTCATGGCGACATTCAGCTATTGGGTGATCGGGTTGCCTGCCAGCTATGTTCTTGCGTTCTGGTTAGGCTTTGGGGCCGTTGGTCTATGGCTGGGACTGGTGATCGGTCTTGCCGTGGCTGCCGTGCTGTTGCTTTGGCGCTTTTGGGGGCGATCCGTCAGGATCACCCCGCAATCCGTCTTAGCCGAGTAGTTCAAGGTCGCGCAGGCGCAGGCGCGGAATGTGCAGCAGCCCGAAGTCCTCGAACGATGTTTTATGCGGGAAGAGCGCAAGGAAGGCCCGTAGGGAATCGCCACGCAGTCCCAGATTGAATGCGGTTCCGGGATGCAGTGTTTCGACCGTGACCCCGTTTACTTCAAGGCTGCGCTGTCCGTGGAACCCGAACTGATAAAGCGTCACTGTCGATGTCGGACGCAAGGCAAGCAGGTTGTTGCCGTCAACAAAGTCGGCGGCTGGAATAAACGCCTGATCGCTGCCGCTGACACGGCGGATGTTGGGTGCGCGGTGCAGGATGCGTGCCCCGTGCCCGAGAACGAGATCAGGGGAAGGCCTGTTATACCCCAAGGCATCTGACGTAATCCGTGTCAGTTCACCTGTGGGTGCGTTGGCTGCTTGTTCTTCTGGTTTGACGTTGATTGATCCACGCCACTGGACAGCTTCGAAGCTGCCGTCTGACATGCGCAGTTTGTCACCGGGATACACGTCTTCGACAGGAATGAGGCCGCGTTCACTATGGACCAGCGCCCCTTGTTTTATGACGCTGAAAGCTTGCTCGAAAGCCGCGTGCCGCGCGGCCATCAGGCTGAGTTCGCGAAACTGCCCTGAACGATCAATATAAAGAACATCATACCGGCGCTTGCTCAGCGTTGAATCAAACGTCTCGACCGGTTTTCTGGGCGCGGGGGACACGTCGTCAAGGCGACGTGTAATCGGGGAATAGTCCATCGTGATACCTAGCGTTGCCAGCCCAGCTGCCTTCCTGATCCCACCAACCAAGAGTGCGTCGCGTGACTGATACTTGTTACTGAACGATCTCTCGTCCGAAGAAACCAACCCAACCAATCATCCTAACCACACAAGATGGTTCATTGGGTCGGCGTGCGACCTTAAGCGATTTGTGCCTGACGCGGCTTAAGGCGGCGGATTTTGCTCGGATCAATTGGCTTGGCTTCACGACGTGTGATCATGGCTTTGCGGTTTTCCCCGCGCGCCCATGGCATCGGCGTGTCATATGCTGCGACTGCAGCTTCCAGTGATTTTTGCCAGCGACTTTTCATCTTTGATACCTCTTTTTAGAGAGCCACCTTTTGAGCGGTGGCATTACCTAAGGTGTCATCGACCAAACTGGCTATTTTTTGACGAATTGGCGGGTTTTTGCCGAGTGCCTGTTTTTTGGACCTAAATCTTATTAAGGATATGAAATATATAGATAAAAAATTCTGGCATGCCACAATTATATGAACGGATATTCATTTAACTAGGGCAGCGGTGCCCAATTCTGTTCATCTTGGGCAGACTTAAAGACAGATAGCCGAGATCAAGCGCCCGTAGTCTGCCTCTTTGCGGTGGACCGACCTGCGGTAGCTGTAGAACCGGTCCGCGTCTTTGTAGGTGCAGTGACGCGTCCATTCCGCGTCTTTGATACCCGCCTCTTTGAGCCGGTTGATCCCGAAGGCTGGCAGGTCGAATTGGAAGCGGTCGTCGTGGCCTTGCAAAAAGAACCGCTGAAAGCCGGGATCATGGGCAAGAAAACTCTCGCGAAACTCTGGTCCGACCTCATAGTTCATTTGGCTGATCGTCGGGCCAATCACAGCGGTGATGTTGGCCCGCTTCGCTCCAAGGTCTTCCATGGCTGCGACTGTTGCTTCGAGCACCCCGCCAAGCGCCCCTTTCCAACCGGCGTGTGCCGCACCAATGACCCGCGTTGACTTGTCTGCGAAGAGCACCGGCTGGCAATCCGCCGTCAGGATCCCCAAAGCCAGTCCGGGTGTGGCTGTGACCATTGCATCGACTTGAGGTGCGGGATGTAGCGGGGCCGTCAGCGTCACCGCCTGAGCCGAGTGTATCTGATGCACGCTCGCGAGCCTGTCTGCGCTTACCCCCATATGTGCGGCCACCCGTTCGCGGTTGATCGTCACGATGTCATGCTGGTCAGAGCTTCCGTATCCGCAGTTCAACCCGGCAAAGACCCCTGACGATGCCCCGCCTTTGCGTGCGAAAAATCCGTGGGTGATCCCGTCGAGAAGCGGGCTGGTGATGACATCTAGCGTCATGATGACAATCCGGGTGGCGGGTTGGCGTTGTTTGGGTAAAGTCCGATGACCTTGAAAAGCGTGCCCATTTCGTCAGGGTGCGTCAAGCGTCTGTGGGCCGCGATATGTGTGTTAAGTGCGTCACCGGACAGCCGTGCCGCCAGGGCCTGTGCCCGTTGCGTGATGCCAAGGCGTTCAAGAAACACACCTTGCGGTGTCACGCGGCTGAAGGCGCAGCCTGTGCTGGCCCGTGCGATTTCGGCAAAGTCCACATGGGCTGTGAGGTCCGCATCGCCGGGGCTGTCCAAGGGGGCTTGTGGTGCGTGCGCGCGCAGGGCTTGCAACGTATCACCCAACGATGCCCAGTCGCCGTAGTCGATGATCAGACCTGTCCCGCCGTATGTGCCGATCACTTCGCTCATGCGGTGTGTGATGGCAGGCAGGGCCGGGCAATACTCAACAAGATCGCCGTCTTTGGTGTCACTCAGGCGGTGTTCCAGCAGGCCCAGTGGCGCTGGTGCCGACAGTCCGATCGTGAGCGTGTCGTTTTCAACCCCGACCATGCGTTCCCGCCAGCTATTGCCGTCCCGGACAAACTGGCGGATTGGCAGGGCGTCAAAGAATTCGTTGGCAACCAAGAACAAGGGGGCGTCGGGCAGGGTGCTGACATCGTCGTGCCAAGTGGCGTCCGGTAATGTCTTGGCCTGTATGTCACGCAAGGTTGCCGACGCCTCGACCAGATGGACGGAAGCTGCGGCATGAAATCCCGGGACAGATTTTGTGGCCCGCAGGATGTCTGCCATGAGCGTTCCACGCCCCGGACCCAATTCGGCCAGCGTGATTTTATCGGCGCTGCCTTGGTCCATCCATGCCTGTGCCAGACAAAGCCCGATCAGTTCTCCGAACATCTGGCTTATTTCTGGCGCTGTGATGAAGTCTCCGTCGGTCCCGAAAGGATCGCGGGTCGCATAATATCCGTGGTCAGGATGCATCAGGCATTCGGCCATGTAGTCGGCCAGTGTCATCGGTCCTGTTCGGCCAATCCGCGCTTTGAGACGTTCCGCAAGCGCCGTCATCGCCGCCGTGCCACCATGACAACCGTCAGCCCGACGATGATCATCGGCAGTGTCAGTGTCTGGCCCATCGTCAGTCCGATCCCATCTACGTGGAACGCCAGCCCAAGCGGGTTATCCGCGCTGACGAATTGCGCGTCGGGTTGGCGCACAAATTCCACGATGAACCGTGACAGCCCGTAACCCAGAAAGAAGAGCCCCGACAGCAGCCATGATCTCCTGAGCGCCCCAAAACGGAAGGCAAGCAGGATCAGGATGGTGCCCAGAAGCAACCCTTCGAGCCCAGCCTCGTAGAGTTGTGACGGGTGGCGCACGCAGGGCTCTGTGAGTGTGGCGCATGACTGTGCCGCGGCCCCCGGAAACACCACCCCCCAAGGCACATCGGTTTGGCGCCCCCAGAGCTCTGCGTTGATAAAATTGGCAATCCTGACCAGCAAGATCGCAGGCGTTGCTGCAACGGCGATGATATCGGCCAAGGCGGGCAGCGGGACTTTGTGTAGTCGGCTGAACAGGAAAACGGCCGTGACCACGCCCAGAAACCCGCCATGGAAAGACAGCCCGCCTTCCCAGATTTTGATGATGTCGATGGGGTTGGCCAAAAACTCTGCCGGTTTGTAAAACAGCACGTAGCCTAGCCGCCCACCGCCGATGACGCCGATGACGATATAGGTCAGCAGGTCTTCGAGCTTGGCCGTTTCCATCGGCGTCCCGTCCCGCCACAGGTGCGGCCGGTTGAGCGCCATTTTGATGATCTGCCACCCCGCTGCGATCCCGACGATATAGGCCATCGCATACCAGCGCAGGGCCAGTTCAAAGCCGAAGACCGTAAACGAAACGATCACTGGCGATATGTCGGGAAAAGGAAGCGCTGCAAACATGCGCCTTTGATTGTCCTTGCCATGCGGCAAAGTCAACCGCCCCAGAGAAAAGGTTGAGAATACCCCCTAGAACCCCCATATACGGGTCAAGCAATTTCGGAGCATGCCATGCAAAGCAACAACAAGATCCTTGATGATATCAGCCAGTTGATGACCAACGCCATGGGCGTGGCCCAAGGCGCCAAGGACGAAGCGCAGACCGCCATGAGTTCGATGGTCGACCGCTGGCTGGCGGATCGTGACTTTGTCACCCGCGAAGAGTTTGATGCGGTGCGCGCCATGGCCCAGAAGGCCCGCGAAGAGAACGAAGCGCTGAAAGCGCGTATTGAGGCGCTTGAGGGGAAATAACCCCGCCTTTCCCCGCGGATTTCCCTGTCCCTTGCTGCCCTGCATCGCTAGCCTGTCTGCAATTGAACATTGCATGAGAGGATGAGACCAATGGGATTAGGTGATATGATGGGCAAAGTCGCCGGGATGATGGGCGGCGAGATGGATATCATGGCCAAGCTTGATGAGCTGGGCATTGATGCCTCGATGATCGAGAACCTTGATATTGATGCTGCCAAAGCATTCTTGGAAGAAAAAGGCCTCGACCTTTCCATGCTTGAGACCCTCGGCATCGATCTGGATGAAGTTGTCGCCAAGCTGAAGGGCGACGCCTAAAACAAGCGGGCGCCGGGCCTTTGTGGAACTGGCGCCGCCGTTAGCCTGTAACAAGCAGGCTCATCCCAGTCAGGATCACAACAGCCCACCCCAGCCGCCACTTGAGCTGTCCTTCCCCAAGCAGAAGGCTGCCTGCCAGAACCGTCAGCAACACGCTGACTTCGCGGATTGGTGCCACGTAAGAGACTGGCGTGAAGGTGAGCGCATAGAGCACCAACATATAGGCAAGCGGGTTGAACGCCGCGATGATCAGGACTTCGGTCCGGTGGTTTTGCCAGTGTTGTCGGATTTGCGCACGTTTGCGGTTGGCCAGTGGTGCCAGCAGAGCCGTCCTGCCGATGCTGGATGCGTAGTCAAGCAGGATCGGTGACACAAGCAAGACCGAAACTGCATAAGCGTCCCATGCTGTATAGCTCCCGATCAAAAGACCCGCCCCAAGCCCAAAGGCGAGTGACGACGAGATGTTCTGCGCCCTGCGGCGGATGCCTCCGGTCAGCATAAGCACGCCAAGTATGATCACCAATGCCCCGGCGCCCATCTGAAGGGTGATGATTTCGCCAAGGATCGCCACAGCAAAAGCCGATGACAAAAGCGGTCCGGTGGCCCGTGCAACCGGATAGACAAGTGACAAGTCCCCTTGCCGGTAGCCGATTTGCAAAAGAACAAAATACCCCAGATGCAGCAGCACGCTGCCCCCGATAAAGACGATCGCCCATAGATCGAAAAACGGGCGTTCGACAAGGAGCACCCAAAGAGCGAGCGGCAGATACATCACCGCCGAGACAAGCGAGAAAAGCCAGATCAATTCTGGTCCGCCGCCGACCCGTTTGACAAAGAAGTTCCATGTTGCGTGGCAAAAGGCTGCCGCGAGGACCAAAGCAAGACCAGTGGCTGACATTTCAATTCTCCGAAGGTGGTGTTGCGTGTTTGATTACGCCTCTTCCACCCTCTCTGGCCTTTTTGTTGTCGGTGTTTGCCAAAGGGTCATAACGACGCCCGGTCCAGTTTGCAAAACGCGATGGAGCATTCGCCGCATGGGCAAACGCGCGCAAAACCCCAGTGACGTGTCAGGGCGGGCGCACGCAATGGAACGGGGGACAGGCGCGAATCGCGCCCCTGCGCCATTTCAGTCTGATCCTCTTTGGCTGGTCTGGGAAGTGGGTGAGCCTGCCATTGTCATGGGGCCAATCTGAGGGTTGCTGCAATTTTGCTCAGGCGAGATTCAATCAAGCAGTGTTGATCCATTCGCCACAAGATATATCGGATATCCCCAAGAAATTGTGGTGGGCCATCAGTTATCCCCAAGAAATTGCTTTACAGGTCGCGCTCTGCCGGTCCACGATATCTAGTAGGGATATAAAGCAAATATACTTCCCATTGAGCAGGCACCTAGCGCTTGGGCACTGCCATGCCCTTTGCGCCAACGAGAGTGAGGCCGAGCATATGGCATTATCCGAACAGTACCTTGAGGCGGACGATCTGCATCCGATCGATCTGGTTGAACATATCGCCGAACATCACGCTTGGGAGTTTGATCGCATCCACGACGATCAGATCGCTATGGCTGTCGAAGGTCAGTGGCGCACCTATTCCATCACGTTGGCATGGTCCGGCTATGACGAAACCCTCCGGCTGATCTGCACATTCGATATGGAGCCCCCCGCCGAGCGGATGCCTGCCCTTTATGAGACATTGAACACGATCAATGACCGCTGCTGGGCTGGTGCTTTTACATGGTGGGATGCCCAAAAGCTGATGGTTTATCGCTATGGGCTGATGTTGGCGGGTGATCAAGTTGCCGGTCCGGATCAGATTGACACGATGATCAACGCCGCTGTTGCTGCTTGTGAGCAATACTATCCTGCGATCCAGCTGGTCACATGGGCTGACCGCACGCCCGAGGAAGCGGTCGAAATCGCCATCGGCGGAGCTTACGGGCGCGCCTGACACTTTTGCCTGTCAGGTGGGTTTTCTCTTGCCTGACAGTCACGTAACCTCACCTCTAAGAGCAAAGAGGTGACTTCATGGATATGACGGACGTCGCAAATCGCGGGCTTGTGATGCTCGGCTGTGGCAAGATGGGATCGGCGATGCTGGCCGGTTGGTTGCGGACCGGATTGCCGCCAAAGTCGGTCTATGTGATTGATCCCAACCCGTCGGAATGGCTCAGGTCTCAGGGCGTCCATATCGGTGCTGCATTGCCCGACAACCCCGCCATTGCCATCATCGCTGTCAAACCGCAGATGATGGCCGAGGCGCTGCCTGATGTGGGTGTTTTGGGCAATGGGCAGACATTGGTCATTTCCGTGGCTGCCGGAACGCCAATTGCGACATTCGCCCGTGTCTTGGGCGATCAGACACCCATTGTGCGCGCGATGCCCAATACCCCTGCGGCCATCGGGCGCGGCATCACTGCACTGATCGGCAATGCCCACGTGAAGCCAGATGCGATGGATCTGGCTGAGGCCCTGTTGCTGTCTGTGGGACAGTGTGTCCGGCTTGAGGACGAAGGCCAGATGGATGCCGTGACCGCTGTGTCCGGTTCCGGTCCTGCTTACGTTTTTCATCTGATCGAAGCGCTGGCCGCCGCGGGGCAGGCGCAGGGGCTTCCTGCCGACATGGCCATGGACCTGGCCAAGGCCACTGTCGGCGGAGCAGGTGAGTTGGCAGAAACCGCAGATGAAGATCCCACACAGTTGCGCGTCAATGTGACTTCGCCCAATGGCACGACCCAAGCGGCACTTGAGGTTCTGATGGACGACCAAACCGGCTTTCATTCATTGCTGCGCCGCGCCGTCGCCGCTGCCGCCGACCGATCAAAGGAATTGGCCAGTGAGTGAGATAACGATTGATGATTTTCTGGCCGTGGATATCCGCGTAGGCACAGTCGTGCGCGCAGAACCTTACCCCGAGGCCCGCAAGCCGGCCATTAAGCTCTGGATCGATTTCGGAGACGAGATTGGCGAGAAAAAGACCTCGGCCCAGATCACGGTGCACTATGATCCTGAAACTCTTTTGGGCAAACAGGTCATGGCAGTGGTGAATTTCCCGCCCCGCCAGATCGGCAAATTCATGTCCGAGGTGCTTGTCCTTGGATTTTCAGACGCGGATGGTGCCATCGTTTTGGCTGGTCCCGATCAACACGTGCCCAATGGAGGGCGAATGCATTGAAGAAACTCCTGATCACCCGGCTTTTGCCCGATGCGAACCTCGCTGCCGCCCGCGCCCGGTTCGATGTCACTGTTCGTGACCGTGCCGACGGTCTGACCATGGCAGAGGCCGCCGAGGCCTTGCAAACATATGATGCGATCCTGCCCACCTTGGGCGATCAGTTTACCGAAGAGGCCTTTGTCGGGGATTTGCGTTGCGGTGTCCTTGCCAATTTTGGTGTGGGCTACAACCATATTGATGTGGCTGCTGCGGGACGGGCGGGGGTTCTTGTCTCAAACACCCCTGATGTTGTGACCGATGCAACGGCTGATATTGGCCTGACGTTGATCCTGTCTGCATGCCGCCGTGCGGGCGAAGGTGAGCGGTTGGTCCGTGCAGATCAATGGATCGGTTGGGGTCCGACCCAGATGCTTGGCACCCATGTGACCGGCAAGACTGTCGGAATTGTCGGTATGGGCCGGATTGGTCAGGCTGTTGCACGGCGTTGCCACTACGGCTTTGAGATGCCTGTGATCTTCTACAATCGCTCAAAGAAGGATGTGGACCTCCCCGCACGGCAGGTCGAGAGTTTGCATGACTTGATGGGCGCGGCTGATATCGTGGTTGTCACTGTCCCCGGTGGTGGCGCGAACACCCATCTCATTGATGCTGCCGCTCTCGCTGCAATGAAGCCCAGTGGCATCTTCGTCAATATCGCCCGTGGTGATGTTGTTGATGAGCCTGCGTTGATTGCTGCCCTTGCCAACAATCAGATTGCGGGGGCAGGTCTGGATGTCTTTGAACATGAACCCCATGTCCCCGATGCTTTCCGTGCAATGGAGCATGTTGTCCTGTTGCCCCATCTGGGCACTGCGGCCCTAGAGGTCCGCGAAGCGATGGGGCAGATGGCACTTGATAACATCATTGCCTGGGACGAAGGGCGCCCCTTGCCGCAGGCTGTATGAAGATTTGTCGCAGGGTCAGTGCTGGCGCCTTGTTTGAGGGCCGCGTATATCAGCACGCGTGTTGATGCAGCGGTTCATATCTGCCATGCGGCTATCGGTCGTTCTGGCCTTGCTGGTGGCTCTAACGGGGTCCGCTTGGGCCCATCGTGCACCGGCGCAGCCGATCGACCCCGGTTTGCGTGCCTATATCGCCGCAGGTGGGCTGCTTTCTGATATTTGTGGTCCGGGGGGTGGGGCGACCCATTCTGCCGCTGCCAAATGTGACGCATGCCGACTGGTTGACACTCTGGCATTGCCTGCGGTCACTGGCCCTTGTCGCGCAATCGCGGATACCCCAAGACCCGTGCATGTCTCTGCTGAGACAGCCGCCGAAATGGCCGCCTTGTCTGATCCGTCGCGTCTGGTGCGTGCGCCGCCTTTGGTCTGATACTGACAAACATATCTTCTTTTCAGACATACATGCGTGCGGCCAAGCCCACGCTATTTCGGAGCAAACACATGACCCGTTTTTCCCTGACCGCTGTTGCGGCCCTTCTGCTTGCAACAGCCACTGCCCAAGCCCATGAATACAAAGTTGGCGATCTGATGATCGATCATCCTTGGGCGTTTGAAACTGCCCAAACCGCACAGGCCGGTGGCGGCTACATGACAATTACCAATATGGGCGAGACCGCCGACCGTCTGATCGCGGTCGAGGCCGACTACCCGCGCGTCGAAGTGCATACGACAGACATGGATGGTGACGTCGCCCGGATGCGCCATCTGGAAGATGGGCTTGAGATCCCTGCGGGCGAGACCGTAACCCTAGAGCAGGGCGGACTTCACGTGATGTTCATGGGGCTGCGCGGCGACCCCTTTGAGGTTGGTGAAGAAGTGCCTGCAACGCTTGTTTTTGAAAACGCTGGCCGGATTGAGGTGATGTTCAAGATCGAAGAGCGCAAGGCCGGACAAGGCATGGGACACGACCATAGCGGCCACGATCACGGTGATCATGACCATGGTGACCATGATCACGGTGACAGCTAAGCTGTTTCTTTGAAATATGAGGGGCCGTGCGCTAGTTGCGCGCGGCCTTTGCAAGCCGGTCTGCCTTTTTGCGCAACAGCACATTGCGCAGATCATGCATTGCCAGAAGCAGATCCTCTGTCACCGTTTCAAGTTGCCCGTCGGTGGCCTTTGTTTGTGCCCAATGCGTCGCATAGTTGATCTGATCTGCCAGTCGCGCTGCATCATCTGTGGCGCGGTTTTCCAAAAGTGTCATCCGCGTGTTCAGCCAGCCCTGAATGGCTGCGGCCTCTGCCTCTGTAAGTTCGTGGTCGCCGTGGCTTTTGAAATCACCGCGGTTGGTGTTCACCACGGCGATTTGTGTATACTCCAGCCGCCGGTCCCGATTGTCGCTGTCCAGCCGAAAGACCAAGGCCCCGTTTTCGCGGGTCCGGAAATAGAGTTCTGGCAGCGGGCTCATGTCAGGCCCTTGCAGAAATCGATGATCCGTTGGCAGGCCTCTTTGAGGGCTTCATCGGATGTCGCGTAGCTGACGCGGAAATTGGGGCTAAGGCCGAATGCCGCCCCGAAGACCACGGCGACGCCGGTATCTTCGAGAAGTGCTGTAGCGAAGGTCTCATCATTGTCGATGACGATCCCCGACGCTGTGGCTTTGCCAATGCACCCCGTAATCGATGGGTAGACATAGAAGGCGCCTTCTGGCTTTGGACAAACGATCCCCGGTGCCTCGTTCAGCATGGACACGACCAGATCGCGCCGCCGCGTGAAAATCTCGTTATTGGGGGCAAGATAGTCCTGTGTCCCGTTCAGGGCCTCGACAGCGGCCCATTGGCTGACCGAACACGGGTTCGATGTGGACTGGGACTGCACCTTGCGCATCGCCTTGATCAGGTCTTCTGGTCCGGCGGCATAGCCGATCCGCCAACCTGTCATGGCATAGGCTTTGGAGACGCCATTCACTGTCAGGGTGCGGTCGTAGAGTTGTGGTTCGACCTGTGCCGGTGTGCAGAATTTGAAATCATCGTAAGCCAGATGTTCGTACATGTCGTCGGTCATGACCCAGACATGCGGGTGCCGCAAAAGCACATCGGTCAGCGCCTTGAGTTCATCAAAGCTATAGCCCGCCCCCGTGGGATTTGAGGGAGAGTTGAACAAGAACCATTTCGTCTTGGGGGTAATCGCTGCTTCGAGCTGGTCGGCGGTGATTTTGAAACTCGCCTCAAGCGTTGCCTCGACGGTCACGGGTGTGCCGCCTGCAAGCAGCACCATATCGGGGTAGCTGACCCAATAGGGGGCTGGGATGATCACTTCGTCGCCTGCGTTCAGCGTTGCCATCAACGCGTTATAAAGGACCTGCTTGCCCCCTGTTCCGACAGTGACCTGTGCGGGCGTGTAGGTCAGATTATTGTCACGGGCAAATTTGGCGCAGATAGCTTGTTTGAGCTCTGGAATCCCGTCGACGGCCGTGTATTTGGTCTTGCCTGCCGCAATCGCTGCGACGGCTGCGTCCTTGATGTTTTGGGGCGTGTCAAAGTCGGGCTCGCCTGCGCCAAGCCCAATCACGTCGCGTCCGGCAGCCTTGAGTTCGGCGGCTTTCGTCGTCACGGCGATTGTCGGGGACGGTTTCACGCGGTTCAGGGTCGCTGAGAGAAAGGTCATTGTGTCATCCGGTGATATCTAGCAACTGAACGAGACATAGGACGCATGCGCGTCTGATAGCAAGCCGCAAGGAGGCCCCCGATGACTGAAGATCAAGGATGGTTCAGTGAGGAAACAGCAACCTTCGGCGACAGACTGGCCGCTGCGCGTGAGGCTGCGGGGCTCGATCAGCCCGGATTTGCGGCTAAACTCGGCGTGAAGCGCAATGTCATTGCCAGTTGGGAAAACGACCTCAAAGAGCCACGCGCCAACCGGCTTCAGATGATGTCAGGTATTCTGGGTGTATCGATTGCCTGGTTGCTGACAGGGGACGGTGAGGGCCCTGCGGCCCCCGAAGATGATGGCTATCTTGATGGTGACGTCACTGATTTGTTGGCAGAACTACGCGGTCTGCGCAGTGAGATCAAAATGACAGGTGAAAAGCTTGCCCGACTTGAAAAACGTCTGCGAAAGGTATTGAAAGACGCGGCATGACAGAAACACGCGAAACCATGATCAAGCGACTGCGGATGCGGTCGATGCGTCGGGGCATCAAAGAGATGGACCTGATCCTGTCGGCCTATGCTGATGCGAACCTTGACGGGTTTTCGGATGAAGCTCTGGTGCTTTATGATCAGCTGTTGTCCGAGAATGACCATGACCTTTATGGTTGGATCGGTGGACAGTTTGCCGTTCCGGAAGAGTATCTGGACATGATCACGCATATCGCGTCGGGCGCGACCGGTGTCACCAAGCCTGGGCGTTAAGTTACCAACAATTTGATCGTTTAACCGAATATTGGGGCTTTCTGACTATTTCGATGATTGTAATCGAAATGGACCTAAAGCAATGACACTTCACAGCACAGTTCCGGACACACCAATCGCGGAAAGCGGTGACGCGCAGACAACCGCGTTTATGGATAGCTATCTTGAGGCACTTAATCTGGTGGAGCGTTTGCACCGGCTTTTGCTTGATGTGATCAAGGATGAGTTTGAACGGCTCGGCATACTTGAACTGAATCCCGTACAGGCGTTGCTCTTGTTCAATGTTGGCGACAATGAGGTGACGGCGGGCGAGTTGAAGTCGCGTGGCTACTATCAAGGCTCAAATGTGTCCTACAATCTCAAGAAACTTGTTGACGCAGGCTATATGCATCACGAGCGCAGCATGGTGGACCGGCGCTCGGTCAGGGTGCGACTGACTGACAAGGGCAGGGGGGTCCATGTCATCGTCTCGCGCCTGTTTCGCAAGCATGCTGAAGGTTTGGTCGAACGTGACGTGCTCGATTACAAGGGTGTTGACGACATTACGATGGCGCTGCGGCGGGTCGAACGCTATTGGACGGATCAAATCCGCTACATCTACTAATTACCGACAAAAGAACAATTTTTTGCCCAGATTGTGTACTGTGGGATGCGGTACAAAAAGGGTGTGAGTGTAACGAGGGTACCTGTTTCGACGGGTCGGCATGCTGGAATGCCGGCCCGTTTTAGTTTGCAGGCGTCCGCGCACTTATCTTGCATATTTCCCGTCCAAACGAATGATCGCGTGTGGTCTGTCAGGGGCAGAGCCGGGGATCATAGCGGCATCGGATGCATGCGCCGCATCGCCAGAGTTCTTTGTCGGTGTGATGATCGCGTCGTGGATGCTGCCGCAGAGTAGGGTCGGACAGAGAGGTGCGCTACTCTGCCCCGATTTGTCCGATGGCGATACTGGCCAGTTCGCGCAGCAGTTTACGCTCCATCGTGGCGGCATAGGCCTCATAGCCCAGGGCAACTTCGACAAACGCCCCGGGTCCGCGAATGACATTGGTCCGGTAGTAGGACGACAGCTGTTTGACGTCGATAAACCGCTCATCATCACCGCGCAGATCGCCAGCCCCCACAACAAGCCCATTCACGGTCACACCTATAGGACGCAGCGCCTCTGCGACTGTTTGCGGCGGTGGGCCTGTGTTGGTTTCACCATCCCCTGACAAATCCAGGGTCCGTTTCCAACAATCTGGGTGTTGTTCGAGGTATTCATACCCCTTCAGGATCGCTGACCCGATTGCGGTCGTGGGAGCTGCAACACCGCGTGTATGGGCGGACAAACGGGATGTTATCGCGGCCAGATCTGCTGTTGTGCGCACCTCGGTCCATGGCACAATTTCAGTGTGGTTGACCGGGCCGCTCCATTCAAAGACATGAATGCGGATCGGGGCATCAGGTTGGATGAACAGAATGTCCTGCACCGCGGGCGCCGTCAGTGCTGCGATAACACCATCAAGCTGGAGCCGATACTCTGCGTCATCGACTGAACTGGATACATCCAGACCCAAAGACAGGGCCTGCCTGCAAGCCGCCTCGCTGAGGGTGGGCAACAGCATGAGAAGTGCCGCCAACCGGATCATCCCAGATCACCATTGTCGTGGTCTGCACGTCCGATGATCTGGGCGGTGAGTTCACGCACCAGTTTGCGGCGCATCGCGGCCTCGAAATCCGCGAAGCCATTGGCCGTTTCAACAAATGCCCCCGGTCCACGTTTGACCGTGTTCTCAAAATAGCTGGTGACGCCGGTCTGTTCGCCGCGCACGACCAGACCGTTGACGATTATGCCATCGAAAGGAAAGGTTGCATAAATCGCGGCAGGGCCCGGACCAGCGTTGTTGGCCCCGTCTCCGGCCATATCAATTGTTTGGAACAAACAGCTGGGTCCGGTTTCAAGTTTTTGTGCCGCATAGCCCAAGGCGTAGCCCATCGCCGTCTGTTGTCCCGAAGCGCTGCGTTCCGTTTGCGCAATCCGGTTGGCCGCGGCGTCGATGTCCGCACGTGACCGGATCATCTGCCACTCGATCAGATCAACCTGATGCGCCCGACCGCTCCACTCAAAAACCTGCAATGCGACGGGGGCCTCATTGGCGAGGAAGGCGGCCTGCACGTCAGGCGAGCGCAGCGCCGCGACAAGCCCCTCACGTTGTAGCCTGTCCTCGGCCACATCGACTGATGATGACACGTCCAAGGCAAGCACGAGCGCAAGCCTGCAAGCCTCGGCCGGTGTGATCCAGAGCGATGCGATGAGGGCGGCGGTTCTTACCAATGGCCGGTATTGCCCATGCTTGCCCAAGGCTCTTGCGGGGGAAGGTCATCGCCTGCCTGCAACAATTCAATCGAGATATTATCGGGTGACCGGACAAAAGCCATATGCCCGTCACGGGGCGGGCGGTTGATGGTCACGCCGTTGTCCATCAGGTGCTGGCAGGTGGCGTAGATGTCATCGACCAGATAGGCCAGATGTCCGAAATGGCGGCTGTCCGACGGCAATTCGTCATCACCATCCCAGTTATAGGTCAGCTCGACCGGGCATTCTTCCTGACCCGGAGGTGCCATGAACACCAGCGTAAAGCGTCCACCCTCGTTCTCGAACCGCCGCGTTTCTGTCAGCCCAAGGAGTTCGTAGAATGCGATTGACGCATCGAGGTCTTTGACGCGGACCATCGTGTGAAGGTATTTGAGTGGCATAGGTTATCTCCCTTGTTTGTGGGAGAGACTAGCCTGACAGGCGCCACAGTAAACAGCCAAACATGACAACTGACATTTTCAGGAAAGCACCAATGGCAGTCCCTAGGGGAATCGAACCCCTCTTTCCAGGTTGAAAACCTGGCGTCCTAACCGATAGACGAAGGGACCGCACTTGGTGCGCCGCTTTTAGGCAAACTGTGTGGGGCACGCAAGAGCATTTTTGCGCTTTTTGTGCGAATTTCTCAATGTGCCGGTGCTGCGTCTTCAAGGCGCAATTGCACCGACTGCCGCCCTTGCCATGTGTTGATTTCCAGCCGCCCAGCCAGATGGAACCGCGCACCATTGTGACCGACCAAAAGCGGACCCAAAGGGCCATCCATGGCGCCAAAGGCGATCCCGTCAATCCGCCCGCCAAGCCCGTCGCCAAAGCTGATCTTGAGGTGATTTGCCCCGACCTGCTTTGCGAAATGGATCTGGCAATCGGGGAAGGCAAAGCGCGGCGCCGCCGCACCAGCGCCGAATGGTCCAGCGCTTTCGATCTGCTTGACCAGTTCGACTGTCGCCGCGCCGGGCATCAACATGCTGTTGATCCGTAAGTCTGCTGGGCAAATGGCATCAGCCCCCTGTTTGGCCAGCAGTTCCGCCAAGCGCGCCATCGCCGGTTCCAGCTGTGCACGGGTCACAGTCAGACCTGCTGCCATCTTGTGTCCACCGCCTTTGACAAGTAGCCCGTCCATGGCGGTGCGCTGGATCGATGCGCCAAGATCAATGCCGCTGACAGATCGCCCTGACCCTTTGCCGATGTCCCCGTCCAGCCCGATGACGACTGCGGGCCGGTTCGTCGCCTCTTTCAGCCGCGCAGCCACAATTCCCACGACACCCGGATGCCACCCTTCACCCGCGGCCCAGACAAGTGGTCCGTCCAACCCCCGTTCCTCAGCCTGGGCAAGAGCAGCGTCACGCACATGCGCCTCGACGTCGCGGCGCTCGGTGTTCAACTCATCAAGTTTTGCGGCAAGGCTCTGGGCCTCATGCGGGTCCTGACTGGCCAAGAGCCGCGCGCCAAGATCGGCCTTGCCGATGCGCCCGCCGGCGTTGACGCGCGGCCCCAGCAGAAATCCCAGATGGTAACTGCTGGGGGCCTCGTTCAGCCCGGCAACATCGCATAGTGCGGTCAGGCCGACGCGTTCGCGCCGTGCCATGACAGCAAGCCCTTGCCTGACAAATGCACGGTTGACCCCAATAAGCGGGGCGACATCAGCCACTGTGGCAAGGCCCACCAGGTCCAGCATACGCATCAAATCGGGGCCTTTTTCACCGGCCTCGCGCAGGATCCGGTTGGCATCCACCAGCATCAGGAACACGACGGCGGCTGCGCATAAATGCCCCAGCTCACCTGTTTCATCCTGCCGGTTGGGGTTCACGACGGCGAGGGCGGGGGGCAATGTCTCTGCGCCAAGGTGATGGTCAAGCACAAGCACATCGGTGCCAGCCGCCGCCGCGATCGGCCCATGCGAAAGCGTGCCGCAATCGACGCAGATAATAAGATCATGGTCTGCGGCAAGGGCCTGCATCGCCTCATCATTGGGGCCGTAGCCTTCGTCGATACGGTCAGGCACATAAAGCGTGGCCTGATGCCCCATGTCGCGCAGCCATGTCAGCAATAGGGCTGCCGAACTGCCACCGTCCACGTCATAATCGGCAAAGACAGCGATCCTTTCCCGCTGACGCAGGGCTGCGATAAAGCGGCTGCTGGCGGCCTCCATGTCTTTGAGGCTGCGCGGGTCAGGCAAAAGATCCTTGAGTTTGGGGTTCAAGAATGCGTTGGCACTGTCTGCTTCGATCCCGCGATTGGCGAGAACGCGGCACAATGCGGGGGCCAGTCCGGTATGCTGTTCCAGCGCCTCGCTTGCGCGATCTTCGGTAATGGTTGGTCCGACCCACCGTCGCCCCGTCACTGAGGCATCGACATTCAGGAAAGCAGGCGATTGAGCTTGGTCTGTCATACCGGCACTCTAGGATGCGGCCTGTAAAGGTGCCAGCGCCTGCATATCATTTTGCCCAAAATACTCCCGCCGGAGGCTCCGACGTTAGCTGACAGGATTGCGGTAGATCATGCGCCGCACCGATCCCGTTTTGGACCGCATCAAGATCGTCTCGGCCGTGACAAAACCGACTTCGCGTTTGATCCCCGGCACAAGGCTGCCGTCGGTGACGCCAGTAGCTGCAAAGATGACATCACCCGTCACCATATCGTCACGGGTATAGACGCGGTCAAAATTTGTAATGCCCGCTTTTGTTGCGCGCCCGCGTTCGTCATCATTGCGAAACAGCAGCCGACCAAAGATCTGACCGCCCATGCACTTGAGCGCGGCTGCCGCCAATACCCCCTCAGGCGCACCGCCAGAGCCCATATACATGTCGATCCCTGTTTTTCCGGGTTCTGCTGTGTGCATCACGCCTGCCACGTCACCATCGGTGATCAAGCGGATCGCGGCACCTGTGCTGCGCAGCTCTTCGATCATGTTCTCATGGCGCGGGCGTTCGAGCACACAGACCGTGATATCATTGGTCGAGCACCCTTTGGCCGCGGCCAATGCGGAAACTCGCTCTGACGGTGACATATCCAGCGTGACCACACCGGGGCGCAGGCCGGGGCCGACGGCCAACTTGTCCATATAGACGTCTGGGGCGTGCAGCATTGATCCGCGCGGACCCATTGCAATCACGGCCAGCGCGTTTGGCATATCCTTGGCAGTCAGTGTCGTGCCTTCCAGCGGATCAAGCGCGATATCGACGCCAGGGCCATCTCCGGTGCCGACCTCTTCGCCGATGAAGAGCATCGGCGCCTCGTCACGTTCGCCCTCGCCGATGACAACGACGCCTGCAATATCCAGTTTGTTCAACTGTGTCCGCATGGCGTCGACTGCTGCCTGATCCGCGGCTTTTTCATCACCGCGTCCGATCAGGGGTGTGCATGCGATGGCTGCTGCTTCGGACACACGGGCAAGGCCCAATGACAGATTGCGGTCGTTGAAATCGGATGTCTTGGGCATGGGGCCGTCCTTTGTTGGTTGTTCCCCCTAAACCGTCTCTGACCGGTGGCGGCAAGACTGTTTGCGCTAAACAGCCTCGATCCGGATGGCAACAGGGTCAGTTGTGACCACCCCTGTCGATTTGAAGCTGGCCAGCGCCTCATCCAAAGCGCTGCGGGTCGTTTTATGGGTGACGATCAGGACGGGTGCGTTGGTGTCCTCATGGCCGTATTGGCGCATGCGGTCGATCGAGATGCCCGCTTCGCCCAAGGCATGGGCCACTTTCGCCAGCGCACCGGGTTTGTCGACCAGTTGCATCCGCAAATAATAGGGGGCGGGCACGGCTGCACGGGCAGCCCGCGCTTTGCGCAAGCTGGTTGCCGGTTGCCCAAAGGTCGAAATGCGCAGGCCGCGCGCGATATCCATAACGTCGCCCATCACAGCACTGGCGGTCGGCCCTTCACCGGCACCGGGGCCGCGCAGCACAACCTGCGTCACGGCATCGCCTTCGAGCACGACCATATTCGTTCCGCCCTGCAATTGCCCCAGAGGCGACGTATCTGGCACGAGGCAAGGTGACATCCGCTGTTCCAGCCCGCGCCCGGTCATTTGCGCGACGCCCAACAGTTTGATTTTGTAACCCATGTCGGCGGCCTGACGAATGTCTTCGATTGTGACTGACCCGATTCCTTCGAGCTCAACCGCATCGAAATCGACTTGCGTGCCAAAGGCGATGGACGACAAGAGCGCCAGTTTATGCCCTGCGTCGATCCCGCCCACGTCGAGTTCGGGATCGGCTTCGAGAAACCCGAGCGCATTGGCCTCGTCAAAGACCTCTTGGTAGGTCAGCCCCGCATCTTCCATCCGTGTCAGGATGTAATTGCAGCTCCCGTTCATGACCCCCATGACCCGTGTGATTTCGTTTGCCGCAAGACCTTCGGTCAATGATTTGACGACCGGAATACCACCGGCCACGGCCGCCTCAAATCGGATGATCCGGTTTGCGGCCTCGGCTGTTTCTGCCAAGGCTTGCCCGTGAATGGCCAGCAGGGCTTTGTTTGCGCTGACAACATCCTTGCCGGCAGAAATGGCTGCTTCGGTTGCGTCCTTTGCCGGGCCGTCGTGACCGCCCATGACTTCGACAAAAACGTCAACGTCATCTCGGCTGGCCAGCGCGACAGGATCGTCTTCCCATGCATAGGCCGACAGATCAATGCCGCGATCTTTGTCTTTTGACCGTGCGGAGACGGCTGAGATTTCGATTGGTCTGCCCGCACGCGCCGCCAAGAGTTCACTGTTTTTCTGGATGATGCGCACAATCCCAACACCCACGGTGCCCAGTCCTGCAATGCCCAGCCGAAGTGGAGTCGTCATATCGTGTATCCGCTTGTCAAAATCCTGTCGCAAGCGGTCTAGCCAATTGCGCTGGCTACTGCAACGCGCCGATGTCGATCTGGCGTAGTCTGGCTGCCCGCGCCTGAAGTGCTGCAATGCGTGGTGCGAGTGCTGTCGCCTCTGCGTTGTCCGCCTGTGCAAGCGGCGGGACCGGCGTAAGGGCGGGGTAGGGGGCTGCTCGTGCTGCATCACTGATCGTTGACTGCAGCGCGGGGAACGGGGTGCAGGCCGACAGAAGTAAGAGTGTCATCACGATACGCATGCTCAGACCCTAGCGGGCGCATTGATAAAGTGGAACATCTCATCCGCTCTTTTCAAATGAACGACTGTTCAGTTACATGGGGATATGGCGCGCAAGCAAGGTTCCCATTCTGATATTACCGGTCCTAAGGTGCATGCCGCTGCGCTGCGACTGATTGCGCAGCATGGCTTTGCGGCAGTCTCGATGCGCCAGATCGCCTCAGAGGTCGGGGTGCAGGCGGGTGCCCTTTATAACTACACCAGTGGCAAGCAAACACTGCTCTTTGATTTGATGCGCGGGCATATGGCTGACTTGCTGGCTGCGTGGCGCAATGAGGCTGTCCCGCAAGACCCGTTTGGAAAGCTCGAACATTGGACCCGTTTTCATATTCGGTTTCACTTGCCCCGTCCTGATCAGGTCTTTGTCGCCTATATGGAATTGCGCAATCTGACCCCGCAGAACTTCGAAGTCGTCGAACGGCTTCGGCGCGATTATGAAGATGAGTTGGAAGCGATCTTGCGCGAAGGCGAGCGCGCCGGCTTGTTTGAGATAGAGGACACCCGCGTGACCACCCGCGCCCTGATCGCGATGCTGACCGGGCTTAGTCATTGGTATCGGACTGATGGACAGATCCCCATGCCCGAAATCGAAGCCATTTATTGGGAGTTGGTTCGCAAGGCTGTCACCGTCTAGGCTTTTGGTTGCGACTGGGCTAAGGGATGCACAGAAAATCGGGGGTCACATGTTTCAACCAGATCAAGATGGCGTTTATGCCAGGGTGCAGGCTTCTACCGGTCGCGCGGTGTTTTCCTATGGGGTTCTGTTCGCCTTAGGCGCTATCGTCTTGTTCACGACGCTGACCCAACCTCCCGCCGTTCATTGGATGATCTTCATGCTGGGTTTCGGTGTGACGATGCTCTGGATGGCTGAGAAACAACGGCGTGCGAGCAAGCTGGAGATTATTCTGACAGAAGATGAGGTTGTCGATAGCGAGGGCCGTGTTCTTGCACGCATTGCTGATATCGAAAGCCTGTCGCGCGGGGCTTTTGCGCTGAAACCCTCCAACGGGTTTACAATGGTCACACGCGATAAGGGCACACGCGTTTATGTGCCGGGGATTTGGTGGCGTCAGGGCCGCCGCGTTGGGGTTGGTGGGATTACGGGTGCTGGCCAGACGAAGTTTATGGCAGAACAAATCGCGCTCAAACTGAAGGCGCAATAGTCGACGGTCTAGCAGTTAGACGACCCATCATTGCGAAGCCAACACAGTTGACCTTCACGTGGCATAATCACGGTAAAGGTCGTAAATGTTAGATCTTCAAGGTTCGTATCTGTGAATGGCCCAATACCGATGCGAAAAGGGGCATCATATTCGACCCGTGTTTCAAGCAATATACCTCTGGCTCCATTTGCCATGATGGGAAGCCGATCACGCACCCGTTCGAGGTCGTCATTCGTCAGACTTGGCGCAAATCCACGGTTGCGTGACCACCTGCGGCGATAGTCGTCTTGTGCTTCGCGATAGAAGAATGCGGTGACACGGTAGTCTGGATTGGCCTCTTCGAATGTCAACTCTCTTAGCAGTTCGCGCGCGCCATTCAGATATGCACCTGTTATGTCGTCGGTCTCACGGCTGAACATGTCAGCGACCGTCAGTGATGCGCGATTGACGTTGGATTGCACACGGAAAGCATCGAAATAGACGAACGTAGACAGCAGCGCCCATACAAGGATCGGCACGACCAACAAAAGTTCAATGGCGACGATGCCGCCTTCGTCGCGGCGAAATCTATTCAGGAACTGGCGCATTATGGGTCATCCGGCCGGAATGGCTCGACCACGAAGGCAGCTTTCGAGACTAAAGCCAGCGATCCGCCTGCAGCGTCCCCGTCATTTGCCCGTGTTATGGCTTTGCCGATACCGCTTGTCGGAAGCAGTGGATCGATCCGGGCACAGACCCGCATGACCATCAGCTGGTTGTTTGCTGTCGCATCAACTTCGATTTCTTCCTGATCAACGGCGCCACGGTTGACGCATTCGATGGTGTTATTGAGGTTGACCCATCCACGTGGGTCGCGCTGAACCATTTCGATATCCAATTGCGCGATGCAGTCGGGGATGATCAGAGCAACTTCGCAAATCCTCTGGCGCAACTGTGCCCGCGTGGGGTTGGGCAGCACGCCGATCCGGACGTCCCTGACCGCGATATCAACGCCGCGCTCAAGCATCACGTGCTTGGCCGCAATCATCCCGCTTTCATAGGTCATCAAGAAGAAGCCGAAAAAGATCGGAAATGTAAGCACGAACTCGATAGAGGCGGTGCCCTGTTCGTCCCTTGCAAATTTGCTCAAGAGTTTTGAAAAGTGCGCCATATCTGGTCTCACAGGTTCAAGCGAAGTGCCGTAATTTGCTGAGCGATGGTCTCGAAGATTTCATCGATGCCACGACTGTCTTCTGACGAGAAATCGGTGGAGAAGGCATTCGCTTCGGTTGACGCGCAGCGTTTCATCACACCAGTGCCATGGGGGGGCGCGCCCATCGCAATAGTGTAAACAGTCATCTTTTCCTTGGCGAGATCACACAGTGACTGCAGCCAAGTGTCTTGATTTGACGAATTGTGCGGCCAGTAACGGGCGCTGTTGCCGCTCCAGTTACGCGCGCCGTGATCGGCCAACCTATTCCGTTCAGCAGCAGTGTCTAGAACGTTTGGTCTTGGGCGCCATCCAGTCACGTTTTGGCCATCGGTCATAAGGATCACATATTTGATCGTATTCGAACCCCCGCCATATTCAGAGGGCCGCACACCTTGGAATGCTTCATCAACACTGGCGACGTCTTCCAGCAATTCGCGCATGGATGGGTCCAACAGGCTGACGCCCCACTTCATGCCGATGTGGATGGCTGTGGTGCGCGTCGGTGCCAATGCATCAATTGCGTCCTTCAATTCGTCCGCGTTTTGGGACAGGGGGATAATTGCAGAGTCTGCATTCGATGGGCAGATCGTGCTGGAGTTGCCACTCCAGCTTGCATCGGCAAGCTGGACCCAAGTCCGGTCTGTATCAAACTCAAGGGTTCCGAAATCCCCCATGGGCAAATCGCCTGTGCTGGCCCAGTTTGGCGGAAGAATTGGTTCAAATTGGATGCAAGGTGTGTTGTTGGTATGCGTCGCGACGACTTCACCCAACCCATTGACATCTTGAAAAACCTTCGGGGTAGTCGTCAGCGCGTTGAACAGATCGTTCCCGATGCGCACCTGATCCGAATAGGTAATTAGGTTGATCGAAATTTGGTTCCGATATTCTGGGAGCAAAATGTCATCAACGAAGTCTTTTGCTGCTGCCTGAAGCAACTGCATCCTTGTCTTATTGTCCTCACTGGCGACACGACTTCCCATCGATCCTGAAATATCGAGGATCAGAGAAATCTCGATATTGCCCGTACCTTCTACCGCAGCGGATTGCGCGGGTGCTGTCAGCTCGTCAATGCCGATCAGCCGCAGATAGAACGTGTTCACGTCAATGGCCGAATCCACGCTGACCGAACGCGTGCCGTTGACGTCAGAGGCATCCGGCTCACCAATGATATTTTCGCCGTATCCTGCTTTTTCAAAGAAATCCTCGACCACCTCCTTGGAGTCGAGATCTTGATCCAGAGAGGCCGCTGCGAGCACCGCGCGATCTGAAACGCTTTGTAGTTGGGCACGCTCATTCTCAAACCGCATGAAGTCAACTGCCATGCCACCAAGTACGAGCATCGTGACAAGCAGCACGAGCGTCATGATGATCACGCCGCCTTCCTCGTCTTGAGCAAAACGTTTTGCAAATGACCTCATCCGGTCGCACCGATCATTGTCGAAACGCATTTTCAATCCCCTTAGTGGCTGACAGGCCAACATTACCAATACAATAGTCAAAAAGAATGCGGTAAAACTACGGCAATAGAGTCGCAGTTCCTAACGATTGCGCGAGTTTCGGCGCGGAATCGCATCATTTCAAGTGATTTTTTGAGATTAATGGAAACGGTCAGTGAATTTTTGACGCCATTGTTTCGTCAAATCCGCTTTTCGGTGTGAGGATTGGCGCACCTTGGGCCCGTTGAGTCGAATCAAAACTGCCGATCCAGCGTCTGTCCCCCGCAAAGAATCTTATAAATAGCTCGCGTCGAAAATACGACATTCTTTGTCGAAAAGGACGCATGCAAACTGTGCAACGCGTTGATAGGCTGCCCCTGCCACAGCGAGGATTCCAAATGGGCTATTCCGGTTTTCAAGTCATCAAAGAGGGGCTTTTCGGTCAGAAAGGCTGGAACCCTGTTTGGCGCGACCCCGCGCCCAAGGCGGAATACGATGCGGTGATTATCGGGGGTGGCGGGCACGGCCTTTCAACCGCTTATTATCTCGCCAAAGAACACGGTATGACGAACATCGCGGTGCTGGAAAAGGGCTACATCGGTGGCGGCAATGTGGGGCGCAACACCACGATTGTGCGCGCGAATTATTTCCTGCCCGGCAATTCGGAATTCTACTCGCACTCTCTGAAGCTGTGGGAGACCATGGAGCAGGATCTCAACTACAACGTCATGCATTCACAGCGCGGCCTGATTAACCTGTTCCATTCTGATGGGCAGCGGGATGCTTTTGCCCGCCGTGGCAATGCGATGATCAATCAAGGGGACGATGCGGTTCTGCTCGACCGCGATGGCGTGCGTGAATACCTGCCTTATCTCGATTTCGACAACGTGCGTTTTCCGATCTATGGCGGCTTGTTGCATCCGCGGGGCGGCACTGCGCGCCATGATGCTGTCGCTTGGGGCTATGCCCGTGGGGCCGATCAGCGTGGTGTTG
>CAYLMZ010000016.1:0-7089 GCA_964385035.1 uncultured Loktanella sp. | reverse complement strand
GTGGACATCATCCAGAATTGCGAAGTCACCGGCATCGACATCGAGGGTGGCGTGGTCAAAGGTGTGCAGACGACACGCGGTGCGATCAAGGCCAAAAAGGTCGGGATAGTCGTTGCAGGTCGTTCAGGGCAGGTCGCATCGATGGCGGGCATGCGTTTGCCGATCGAAAGCCATGTTTTGCAGGCTTTTGTGACCGAAGGACTCAAGCCTGTGATTGACCATGTGGTCAGCTTTGGCATGGGGCATTTCTATATCAGCCAATCCGACAAAGGTGGTCTGGTCTTTGGCGGCGACATTGATTTTTACAGTTCTTATGCCGCGCGCGGCAACCTGCCGATGAAAGAGCATGTCATGGATGCTGCCATGACGCTGATGCCGATGATCGGAAAGGCCAAAGTGTTGCGGTCTTGGGGTGGCATCATGGACATGACGCCTGATGGTTCACCCATCATCGACAAGACAGATACCGAAGGGCTCTTTATTGACTGCGGCTGGTGTTATGGCGGCTTCAAGGCTGTTCCCGGTTCTGGCTTTAGCTTTGCCCATTTGATGGCGACCGGAAACCATCACGAGCCAGCGGCCAAGTTCCGTTTGGATCGTTTTCGCACCGGTGTGGGGCTAATGGATGAAGAGGGCACCGGGTCGCAGCACAACTTGCACTGACTCCAGGCGTGAGAATTTGAGTATTTTTGGCAAAATGATGAGACAGCGATGCGCATAATCTGCCCCAACTGCGGCGAAAGAGACCGGCGCGAGTTCTACTATCAGGGCGATGCTCTGGCACTGGATCGGCCTGCGCCAGATGCGGGTGATGTGGCTTGGGATGACTACCTGCACAACCGTGACAACCCCGCTGGCGATACCCGTGATCTATGGTTTCATGAAGGCGGCTGCCGCGCGTGGGTTGTGGTTGAACGCAATACAGTCACACATGCCGTGCAGGGTGCCACACTTGCTGAGAAGGTGAGTAAATGAGGTTGCAAGCCCCCGAAAAGACAGTCACTTTCACATTCGACGGGCAGCGCCTGAAGGGTGTTCCCGGCGAACCAGTTGCCGCCGCACTTCTGGCCAATGGGATCAGGCTTGTTGCCCGCTCGTTCAAGTATCACCGCCCCCGTGGGATTATGTCGGCGGGATCGGAAGAGCAAAACGCACTGGTCACGGTTGGCCGCGGCGGCCAGCGAGAGCCCAATGTCCGCGCCACCACCCTAGAAGTGTCTGAGGGGCTGGAGGTTTACAGCCAGAACGCCTGGCCTTCGCTGAAGCATGACGTGATGGCCGTCAACGATCTGGCGTCGCCGTTTCTCGCGGCAGGTTTCTACTACAAGACGTTCATGTGGCCCCGCAGCTTTTGGGAAAAGCTTTATGAGCCGGTGATCCGACGCGCGGCTGGGCTGGGTGCTTTGGGTGGTCAATCCAATGCGGACACTTACGAGAAAGCCTTTGCTTTCTGTGACCTCCTGATCATCGGTGCGGGGCCGACCGGGTTAATGGCAGCATTGACCGCGGGCCGTGCCGGAGCCGATGTTATTCTGGCAGACGAAGATACCCAGATGGGTGGCCGTTTGTTGCGCGAGCAAGAGCAGGTGGCGGGCCAACCCGCGAAAGCCTGGGTTGCGGAGGTCCTGTCCGAACTTGCAGCCCTCCCAAATGTGCGTTTGATGACCCGCACAACGGTCACGGGTGCCTACGATCAGGGCACATATGGTGCCCTTGAGCGCATCCCAGGACAGACGCACCCGGACAAACCGCTGGAGTGTTTCTGGCGGATCGTTGCCAAGCGCAGCATCCTTTGCGCTGGGGCTTTGGAACGTCCCATTGCCTTTCCAAATAATGACCGGCCTGGGATCATGTTGGCATCGGCCGTTCGCTCATACGTGAACCGCTGGGGCGTGGCTCCGGGCAAGTCCGTTGCTGTCTTTGGCAACAATGACGACGCCCACCGTACCGCCCGTGATTTGGTCGCGGGGGGTGTCAAAGTGGCGGCCGTTATCGACAGTCGGGCTGATGCCGAGATCGACGGGGACTTTCCGGTCTATACGGGTGCTGAAGTGGTTGCGACCAAGGGCCGACATGGCTTGCAGAGTGTCACCATCAAGTCAGGCAGTAGCACGCGCGAGATTCGCACAGATTGTCTTGCTGTCTCGGGCGGTTGGAACCCGACAGTTCATCTAACCTGTCATATGAACGGCAGGCCGACATGGTCTGAAGATATCGCCTCTTTCGTGCCAACCCCTGACACGGTCCCGGGGCTGGTCAGTGCTGGGGCCTGCAATGGTGTGTTCAGCACCGCAGGATGCCTGCAAGAGGGCGCGGAGGCTGCGGTTGCTATCCTGACCGACATGGGTCTTGGCGTGGAGCCCGATGTTCCCGCAGCTAATGATACCGCTTATGCGATCACCCCGCTCTGGGCTGTTGAGGGTAAGGGGCGCAAGTGGATTGATTTTCAGAATGATGTCCATGTCAAAGATATCCGCTTGGCTGCGCAGGAAAACTTTCGTTCTGTTGAACACATGAAGCGCTACACGACGCAAGGCATGGCGCCCGATCAGGGCAAATCCTCGAATGTGGTGGCCTTGGCGGTTCTGGCTGATGCGACGGGACGCGGCATTCCGGAGACGGGGACCACGACGTTCCGGCCCCCTTATGTCCCGGTATCGATTGCTGCAATGGGTGCTGGCAGCCAGGGCAAGGGGTTTGCGCCCGAGCGTTTTACGACGTCGCACAAGGCAAGCGTCGCCCGTGATGCCCCGATGATCGAAGCAGGGCTTTGGTATCGCCCGAGCTATTTCCCCCAGAGGGGCGAGACCCATTGGCGCGAATCCTGTGACCGTGAAGTCGGCTATGTCCGCAACGCGGTTGGTGTCTGTGATGTGTCGACCTTGGGCAAGATCGATATCCAAGGCCCTGATGCGGCAGCCCTTTTGGATTTTGTCTATACCAACATGTTCTCGACACTGAAGGTAGGGCGCGTGCGGTATGGTCTGATGCTGCGTGAAGACGGTCACGTCATGGATGACGGCACAACGGCGCGCTTGGGTGAGACCCATTTTGTGATGACAACCACAACGGCTGCCGCAGGTTTGGTGATGCGGCATCTGGAGTATGTGTTGCAGGCGATCCGCCCTGATCTGGATGCACAGGTGTGCTCTGTGACGGAAAGCTGGGCGCAGTTTGCGGTGGCTGGCCCCAAGGCGCGGGCATTGCTGAATACAGTGCTGGATTCTTCTATCAATGATGAGGACTGGCCGTTTATGGCTTGTGGTCCAGTGAAGGTCTCAGGCGTTGACGGGCGCTTGTTCCGGATCTCGTTCTCGGGCGAACATGCCTATGAGGTGGCTGTTCCTTCTCGTTATGGCGAAAGCCTGTTCCGTCAGTTGGTTGCGCAGGCCGAGGTAATGGGTGGCGGGCCTTACGGGATGGAAGCTTTGAATGTTCTTCGGATCGAGAAGGGCTTTATCACCCATGCCGAAATTCATGGCCGGACAACAGCATTCGACATTGGCATGGCGCGTATGGTGAGTGCCAAAAAGGACTGCATCGGAAAGGCCGCAGCGGCCCGTCCCGGTCTGGTCGGCGCGGAGCGTCAACAACTTGTCGGTCTGAAGGCAAAGGGCCCGGAGCATGATTTGACGGCTGGGGCCCATTTGTTTGAGTTGGATGCTGAAGCGACCCGCGTGAACAGCCTCGGTTACACCACCTCGGTTTGTTATTCGCCCACGCTTGAAACGCACCTCGCGCTTGGCTTTTTGGTGAATGGCCGTGCGCGCCATGGTGATGTGATCAAGTTGCGCGACCATTTGCGTGGTGTGACCGAAGAGGTCGAGGTCTGTGATCCTGTCTTCTTTGACCCTGAGGGAGGGCGTGCCCGTGGCTAAACTCATTGCTTTGAGCCCCTGTGAGGGATTGCTGCCGGTGACCATCGGCGATGTGACTGTGACTGAGGTCTTGCCGGAAGCATTGACCTCGGTCGCGCCGTTCAAAGGGCAGAAGGCGGCTGTATCAGAGGCTCTGAAAGCTGCGATTGGTGCCGGATTGCCAGCGGTGGGTCGGCGCGCGGGTGGGGTCACGTGGTTCGGACATGGTGTCTGGATAGTTGCGGGGCGGGTGGCACCGGCAGGGGCTGCTGTCACAGATCAATCGGATGCCTGGGCGGTGGTCGAAATCAAAGGCGCAGGGGTTGAGGACGTCCTTGCCCGTCTTGTGCCAATTGATCTGCGTCCATCGGTTTTTAAGAAAAATTACGCAGCCAAGACGATGCTGGCGCATCTGTCGGTCACAATTGTCCGGACCGGACCCGACACCTTCGAGATTATGACCATGCGATCAATGGCAAAGACTCTGGTGCATGATCTTGAGGTTGCGATGCGCGCGGTTGCCGCGCGGGCTTAGGTGTGACCGCAGGAGCCTCCGGCGGGAGTTTCTTGGGAGAAAGAAGCCACGGGCACTGGTTTCTGCGGACCCGATGCACAATATTGATGGCATGAGCCTGCCACCCGGATTCTTGGACGAATTACGCAACCGGCTGTCCCTTGGGCAGGTCGTCGGACGCAAGGTGATGTGGGATAGCCGCAAGTCCAATCAGGGCAAAGGTGATCTTTGGGCTCCTTGTCCGTTCCATCAGGAAAAGACAGCCAGTTTCCACGTCGATGATCGCAAGGGCTACTACTATTGCTTCGGGTGTCACGCCAAGGGCGATGCGATCTCCTTTGTGCGTGAGACCGAGAATGTCGACTTTATGGAAGCGGTGAAAATCCTTGCAGCGGAAGCTGGCATGCCTGTGCCGGAGCGTGACCCGCAAGCCCAAGCCAAGGCCGACAAACGCACCCAGTTGGTCGATGTGATGGAGCAGGCTGTCAAATGGCATCGTTTGCAGTTGCAGACCGCAGCCGCCGCCGATGCCCGCGATTATCTGGCGCGTCGCGGTCTGCCTGCCGAGGCGCAAGACCGCTGGGAGATCGGATTCGCGCCGGCGAATGGTGGTGTCTTTGCACATCTGACCGGCAAAGGCGTGGAGGCCCAACAGGTCATTGATGCGGGTCTTGCTGCCGAAAGTGATCGCGGGGGCGCCCCTTATGACCGGTTCCGTGGCCGGATCATGTTCCCGATCCGTGATGCGCGTGGGCGTGCGATTGGCTTTGGGGGGCGTGCGATGGACCCCAACCATCCTGCCAAATACTACAACTCGCCTGAGACGGAGCTGTTCGACAAGGGTCGCAGTCTTTTCAATCACGGCCCCGCTCGAGAGGCTGCGGGCAAGGGTAATCCGTTGATTGTGGCCGAAGGCTATATGGATGTGATTGCGTTGTCAGAGGCGGGTTTTCCTTCGACTGTCGCACCGCTGGGCACGGCCATCACGGAAGATCAGCTGCGCCTGATGTGGCGGATGGCGGACGAGCCTGTGATTGCGCTGGATGGTGACAAGGCGGGCTTGCGGGCTGCGATGCGGGTGATTGATATCGCGCTGCCGCTCTTGGAGGCGGGAAAGTCGTTGCGCTTTGCCCTGATGCCCGAGGGCCTTGATCCGGATGATCTGATCAAATCCCAAGGGGCCACGGCGATGCAGAAGCAAATCGAGTCTGCGATCCCGATGGTACAGTTGCTGTGGCAACGCGAAACCGAAGGACAGGTCTTTGACAGCCCCGAGCGCAAGGCTGGCCTTGATAAGGCATTGCGCGAGAAGCTGAATTTGATCAAAGACCCTTCGATCAAATCCCACTATGGGCAAGCGATCAAGGATCTGCGCTGGGCCCTGTTTTCGGCACGTAACGCGCCTGCAAAGAAAGTTGGCCATCGGCAAGCTTGGTCTGCTGCACGCGAGCCGTGGCGGCGCGAGGTGAGCCCCGTGGCAGCCGCCCGCGCGTCCGCACTTGCGGCTGGTGCCGCCGACGAGGACCATTTGCGCGAGGCAGTGATCCTTGCCGCTTTGATTGTCGCACCGGACGTGGCCCCTGCTTTCGAAACAGATCTGGAGCGTATGGAAACACGCGATCCGACCCATGCGGCATTGCAATCGGCGATATTGCGGCATCTTGGTGCAAAAGACCTGCGTGCGTCCGTTTCCGCAGATTGTGGAGATGAGGCCCTTGAAAAGCTCTTTGCGCAAAACCACGTAGCGATCAGTCCGGTCATCCGCAGGCAAGGGGAGGACGAGGTTGCACGCCTCTGCCTTGCTGAGGAGTTTGCAAAACTGGCTGCGCGGCGCGGACACCAACGCGAAATCGAGGACGCTGTTGAAGATTTGACAGGTGTCGCGGATGAAGGATTGACCTGGCGGCTTGCCAAGGCAAGCGAAGCGGTCAATCAATCGGGGCGCGGCCAAGGCGAGGATAAGGTCGATTATGCCGTTGGGGAAAACGGCGCGCGGATGAAGAAAGACGAACAAACGGCGTTCGATGCACTCTTGCAGAAAATCGATTTTGCCAAGAGCGGCAAAAAGCCTAACTGAAGATCAATGCAACACATTGTAGAAGCAGATGTCATCTGCTTGCGAATCAGCGAAATGCGCGATTGATTCGTAAAAAATCGAATCACCCGAATCATTTCGGGGACACGACCGCTTTGAAAGGGTGCCTTGCATGGCCGCGAAAGATACAGACGATCGCAAAGACAACGATCAGGATGGTGATATCAGTCTTGATATGAGCCAAACAGCGGTCAAGAAGATGATCGCCGACGCCAGAGAGCGCGGCTACATCACCTATGATCAGTTGAATGCCGTCTTGCCACCTGATCAGGTGTCCTCGGACCAGATTGAAGACGTGATGTCGATGTTGTCCGAAATGGGCATCCAGGTCACCGAAGAAGAAGAAAGCGAAGAAACCGAAGAAACCCAAGCCGCAAACACGGCTGTCGCGACCGTTAGCGGATCGCGCGATGTGGCCATCGGTGGGGCTGAGACGGAGAAACTGGATCGCACAGACGATCCTGTGCGGATGTATCTGCGCGAGATGGGCTCGGTTGAGCTTTTGTCCCGCGAGGGTGAGATCGCAATTGCCAAACGGATTGAAGCCGGTCGCAACACGATGATCCTTGGGCTGTGTGAAAGCCCGCTGACCTTCCAGGCGATCACGATCTGGCGCGACGAAC
>CAYLMZ010000015.1:0-32554 GCA_964385035.1 uncultured Loktanella sp. | reverse complement strand
GATGTCGATGCCAAGGATACCCACGGTCTCGCGGTCAGCCATGCCTGCGCGGACAACCATCCCGAAGGTGGTGAACTGCAAGAAGGCGAACACAGCGCAGATGATGGCAATCGAGAAGAAGAAATAGACCAGACGCCAGTAGGGATAGATGATCGCGTTCGGATCAAACCCCAGCAGGACGCCGAAGTCGAAGCTACCCACAAACGCCTCTGGGGCGGGCGTTGGGATTGGGTTGGCGCCATAGAAATATTTGACGATTTCCTGGATGACGATGGCAAGGCCGAAGGTCACGAGGATCTGATCCGCGTGTGGGCGCTTGTAGAAGTGTTTGATTAGGCCACGTTCCATGATGAATCCAATCGCGATCATCACTGGAATGGCTGCAATAATCGCAAGTGGAACGGCCCAGTCAATGAGCACGTTGCCGACACTTTCTCCGAAGAAGTCATAGACGTAAGGCACATCCACCTGAAGCGGGTTGCCCAAGAAGTCGGTGCGGGTTTCATCAACCACCTTGTGGCTCAGGGTCAGGATCTTGCTGATCGTGACGGCGACGAAAGCGCCCAACATAAACAGCGCACCATGCGCAAAGTTGACCACACCAAGCGTGCCGAAAATCAGCGTCAGGCCAAGCGCAATAAGCGCATAAGCCGAGCCCTTATCCAGCCCGTTGAGAATTTGAAGAATGAACTGGTCCATTGTGCGACCTCTGATCGGTTATTGAGTTGCCCAAGCCGCACGAAGCAATCCCGCTGCCAGATGCAGGGCGGCAATGCCGGTACGTGAGTGGGAAAAAAACTGTCAGGCCGCCCGAAGTCGGGCGGCCTGCAAGTGAGGCTTATGCGCCTGGGTTACATGTACCCAACGCACCACCCTGGAACTGTGGGTGATCAGGTGCGTATGTGACCTGCTCAACTGGTGTCACTTCAACGATTTCGAGAAGGTCGAATTCGTTTTCAGGGTTCTCTTTACCCTTCACAACCAGAACATCCTTGAAGCACTGGTGGTCAGCACCACGGTAGAGGGTCGGGCCGTTGCCCAGACCGTCGAACTCGAAGTCCTCAAGCGCTTCGTCAACCGCACATGGGTTGAACGAACCGGCACGTGTGACCGCATCAGCATAGAGCAGTGTCTGCACGTAGCATGTGTGCGCCGCCTGTGACGGTGGGAAGCCATACTTGGTGCCGAAGGAGCGCGTGAAGGCTTGAGAGCCCGCATCCTGCAACGACCAGTGCCAGTTTGTCGAACCAAAGATGCCCGCAACGTTTGCACCCGCACCACGTGCCATCAGACGCGAGTACAGCGGAACAACGATTTCGAAGTTCTTGCCGTTCGCAACTGCATCACGCAGACCAAACTGAACCGCATTGGTCAGCGAGTTCACCATGTTACCGCCGTAGTGGTTCAGAACTAGAACGTCGGCGCCAGAGTTCAGAACAGGCGCGATGTAGGACGAGAAGTCAGTCTGTGTCAGCGGTGTCAGCACCGTGTTCACAGTTTCCCAACCCATAGCTTCTGTCGAGGACTGCACAGCTTCCTGTGTGGTGTAGCCCCAGTTGTAGTCAGCTGTCAGGTGATACGCCTTACGGTCGTTGCCGTAGTTGGCTTCAAGCACTGGCGCGAGCGCCGCACCGGACATGTAGGAGTTAAAGAAGTGACGGAAACCATTGGCCCGCTTGTCTTTACCTGTTGTGTCGTTGGAGTGGGTCAGACCCGCCATAAAGATGATGCCGGCTTCTTGGCAGAGCGCCTGGACGGCAACAGCCACACCAGAGGACGAACCACCCGTGATCATGATCGCGCCATCTTTTTCGATCATCGAACGCGCAGACGCACGGGCGGCGTCTGATTTCGTCTGGGTGTCACCTGTCACGTATTTGACTTCGCGGCCAAGAATACCTGTGCCGTCCAGCACCTTGGACGAGAATGTGGACAGCATACCGCCGTCACCGCCACCGTTCAGGTGCTCAACGGCCAGCTCATAAGCGCGCAGTTCGTCTGCACCCTCGTCTGCATATGGACCTGTCTGTGGTACGTTGAAGCCAAGAATGACTTCGCTGTCACCTGGTGCGTTTGTGTAGCCGGACTCTTGCGCGCGCAGATACTGCGGCAGTGTGAGGCCAGCACCGGCAACCATACCAGTTTTAAGCACGCCACGACGTGAGAAGTTCGATTTGGACATAAAAATCCTCCCTAGAGATTTCTGCCTTTAGGCCTCCACGCCTGCCGACAGTCACTTTTTCAGTGTGACGTCAGTTTGGGAGACGGAAACTGTTTGCGGCAACAAACCTTTCTGCGCACTGGACGAATTTGTAAATTTGTGTACAAAACTATGGTAAATTCTGTAAAAGGTTTTTCTTGCACCCGCAGAAAGCCTCTGAAACTCATAAAGGAATTGCAAGTGTCTCCGCAACGTCTTGCTGGTACGCGCATTCGGCAAAAGCGCCTTGATCGGGGCATGCGACAGGCGACCGTCGCTGAAACCGTTGGTATTTCACCATCTTATCTCAACCTGATCGAACACAACCGCAGGAGAATCGGCGGAAAACTACTCGCCGATATCGCTAAGGTTCTTGAGGTCGATCCGGCCCTTTTGACCGACGGGGTTGATCCTGACATGCTCGATCAGATCAAATCGGCGGCTGCGATGGCCAGCGCAGAAGTTGAGTTGTCTCGGACCGAGGAGCTGGCATCTCGCTATCCCGGGTGGGGCGCGTTGATTGCCGGTCAGGCCCGCCGGATTGACGCGTTGCAGACCCAGGTGCAGGTTCTGACTGACCGGATCGCCTTCGATCCGCAACTGGCGCATTCCTTGCACGAAGTTATCTCTGCCGTTACGGCAATCCGGTCGTCTGCCTCCATTCTGGTTGGACCGGAGAAACTGGATGAAGACTGGCAGCGGCGTTTTCATGAAAACATCCACGATGACAGTGTCCGTCTTGCGACGAGCAGCGAAGCGTTGATTGCTTTTCTTGAAGCCCCCGAAGAGGCCCGTGATGGTCTTGGGTCGGCCTATGAGCAATTCGAAGCCTATCTGAACGCCTGCGATTTCCATTTGCCCGAGATTGAGGCCGGGGGATCAGTTTCAACGCTTCCTGAAACCGCCATGCTTTCGGACGCGGCAAGACAATTGCTTGAGCAGTTTGCCGAACAATACGCGCAGGACGCAAAAGCCCTCCCGCTTGGCCCCTTTGAAGAGGCGATCACACAGCACGGGTATGATCCAGCCCGCTTAAGCCAGCAGTTCGGTGTGCCTTTTGCGGCTGTGCTGCGCCGTTTGGCATCGCTGCCGACCACGCATGGGCACCCCCCGATGGGCTTGGTGATCTGCGATGCTGCCGGCGTGATACGGGTCCTGAAAACAGTACCGGGCTTTGCGATGCCGCGCGCGGGCGGGGCATGTCCATTGTGGCCGGTTTTTTCGGTCATGAGCCGACCAGAGCAGCCCGTGCGTCTTGATGTGTCGCTCCCTGGGTTGGGGGCGAACACGCTGCGGTGCTTTGCCATCGCAACGGCGGAGCCTGCCACACGCTTTGATGTGCCTCCCAATGTTCATAGCACAATGCTGGTGCTTCCTGATCCTGATGATCCGGTTCAAGAGGCCCTTCCCGTCGGCATGTCTTGCCGGATCTGCCCGCGCCATGATTGCAAAAGCCGCCGTGAACCGGCGATCGTCGGTGCCTAAGGCGATCTGTGCTTTGACAGCGCACAAATAACAGGCAATATTGAAACGCAGGCCGTTCGGGACGCGGCCACCTAGGGGAGGCGACAGGATGGGCAAACGTGTCCTTCTGATCGAGGATGAGCCAAACATCATCGAGGCGATCAGCTTTATTTTATCGCGCGACGGCTGGACTGTTCACACGCATGAGGACGGTGGATCAGCCATGGACAAGGTCTTGGCGATGCCGCCTGATATGATCATCCTTGATGTGATGCTTCCGGGGCGCAGCGGCTACGATATCCTGCGGGATTTGCGCGCGCATTCCGCAACCAAAGACATTCCCGTAATGATGCTGACCGCCCGTGGTCAGGACAAAGATCGCGAACTGGCCGAAAGGCTTGGCGTCAATCACTTCATGACAAAGCCGTTCTCCAATACAGAGGTGCGTGACTACGTGCGCAGTTTCATGGAGGCATGAGCCGCCAGACGCCGCCGCCAGTCTTTCTGCAAAAAGCCAGCTACAGACAACGCCGCTTGCGCGATGCGGCCAAGCTGATGCCTTTTTTGGGTATCGTCTTATGGGCAATTCCGCTGGCATGGTCGTCTACGGATGGTGACACACCGGTCGGCACAAACGGTCTGATATATGTCTTTGGGGTCTGGGTCTTTTTGATCATTCTGACCGGCATACTAGCCAGCCGCATCAAGAGCGACAGATCATCTTCGGATCAGGGTGAAGACGGCCCATGATGCCATTCAATGCTTTGATCGCCATTGCACTAATCTATGTGCTCTTCCTGTTCGCTGTTGCGTTCTGGGCAGAAAGACGCGCGGCACAGGGCCGGACGGGTTGGCTCTATTCCCCTTGGATATATACCTTGTCCCTCAGTGTTTATTGCACGGCTTGGACCTTTTACGGTGCGGTAGGCTATGCGGCTCGTTCCGGGCTGGAGTTCGTGACAATCTATCTTGGGCCGACATTGGTCATGGTCGGCTGGTGGTGGGTTTTGCGACGGCTGGTCAGGATCGGGCGCGCCCAAAGGATCACCTCAATCGCGGACCTGCTTTCGTCGCGGTTCGGAAAGTCGACCCAGATCGGCATGATCGTCACGTTAATCGCGATCATCGCGGGCACACCCTATATCGCCCTACAACTACAGTCGGTCACCTTGTCATTTGCGGTTTTTGCGCAAGTCGACGGAACCT
Organism: uncultured Loktanella sp.; assembly: GCA_964385035.1. GTDB lineage: Bacteria > Pseudomonadota > Alphaproteobacteria > Rhodobacterales > Rhodobacteraceae > Yoonia. The sequence goes on along the minus strand of CAYLMZ010000015.1, from coordinate 27,684 downwards.
TGTGGGAAGCCACGGATTTCAACCAAACAGCGATGTGGGTTGCGATCGGCCTTGCGGTCTTCACGGTCTTGTTCGGCACCCGCAATCTGGATGCGAACGAACGGCACCATGGTGTTGTGATGGCCATCGCGGTCGAAGCGGTGGTCAAGCTTTTTGCTCTCGTTGCTGTTGGGATTTTTGTGGTCTGGGGCATTGCGGGCGGCCCAACTGAAATGATTGACAGGATCGAGACCTCGGACATTGACCTTTGGGATCAGGAAAGCGGTCGTTGGATTAGCCTGATTTTTCTGTCAGGTGCGGCATTTCTTTGCTTGCCCCGGATGTTTCAGGTGCTCGTGGTCGAGAACTCGGATGAAAGGCATCTGCCTTTCGCAAGCTGGGCCTTTCCGCTTTACCTGCTGCTGATGAGCCTTTTTGTTGTGCCGATTGCGGTGGTGGGGCTCGATCTTTTGCCGGAAGGGAGCAACCCCGATCTGTTCGTCCTGACCGTGCCACTGTTTGAAGGTGAGAACGGTTTGGCGGTCTTGTCGTTCTTGGGTGGTTTCTCTTCGGCGACATCGATGGTGATCGTGGCAGCCATCGCGCTTTCTACGATGGTGTCTAACCATATCGTTGTGCCCATCTGGCTGAGCTTTCAGGCACAACAGCAGGCTATGATTTCGGGTGATGTGCGCAATGTGATCCTCCGTGCGCGGCGTATCTCGATCGCGGCGATCATGGCTCTGGGATTTCTATACTATAGGCTGTCTGGTGGCGGCACCGCACTGGCTGCAATCGGTCTGATCTCGTTTGCGGGTGCAGTGCAGATGCTGCCTGCGATGTTGGGCGGTGTTTTCTGGCGGGGTGCAAACAGGGTTGGTGCAGCGCTGGGATTGGTGACGGGCTTTGTCATTTGGCTTTGGGCACTGTTCTTGCCAAGTTTCGGCGTCGATGCTCTGATTAGCCAGACAGTGATGCAAGAGGGCCCTTGGGGTATCAGTTGGTTGCGGCCGCAGGCCTTGTTCGGGATCGAGGGTATTGATCCGCTGGTGCACGGTGTCTTCTGGTCGATCCTATTGAATACGGTGATGTTTATCGTGGGGTCGTTGATATCGTTCCCGCAGCCGCTTGAACGGCTTCAGGGCGCCCAATTCGTCAATGTTTTCGATCACTCCGACGCCGCGCCAAGCTGGACGGCCGCGGCAGCGGGTGCCGAAGATCTTTTGATCATGTCACAACGTATTTTAGGGAGTGCTGAGGCTCAGGCCATTTTTGAGCGCGAGAGCGAACGGCAGAACCGGGGCGGAGAACTGCCGGAAGTGACCCCAGCCTTTGTCGAGAGACTGGAAAGAGAGTTGGCAGGCTCAGTCGGGGCGGCGACAGCGCATGCCATGATCGGGCAGTTAATCGGTGGCAGCAGTGTTTCGGTCGAAGACCTGATCGCTGTGGCTGATGAAGCTGCCCAGATTCTAGAGTATTCCAATCGGCTGGAAGCAAAATCAGCCGAGCAAGAGCGCACCGCGCGGGCCCTGCGCGAGGCCAATGCGAAACTGACAGCGCTTTCGATCCAGAAAGATGCGTTTCTCAGTCAGATCAGTCATGAGTTGCGGACACCAATGACGTCGATCCGCTCGTTTTCCGAAATCCTGCGAGAGGGTGATATGCCGCAAGACGCTTTGGGGCGCTATGCAGGGATCATCCATGATGAAGCGGTCCGTCTGACCCGTTTGCTTGATGATTTGCTGGATCTTTCCGTCTTGGAAAATGGTCAGGTTGTCTTGCATCAACAAACGGGGAGTTTGTCGGACCTGTTGGATCGCGCCATAGGTGCGACGGGGCTACAAGACGATGTGCTCAAGATCAACAGGGCCCCCGCACAAGAGGATGTTACGTTGACCACCGACCTCGACCGGCTGGTGCAGGTCTTTATCAATCTGATTGCAAATGCGCGCAAATACTGTGAAGCCAAAAATCCTGAATTGACCATCAAGACTGTGCGTCAGGGGACGATGACAGCCGTGGACTTCATCGACAACGGCCTTGGTATTGCACCTGAGAATCAGGAACTTATCTTCGAAAAATTCAGTCGTGTCTCGGATGAAAGTAAGGCAGGCGGGGCCGGGCTTGGCCTGGCGATCTGCCGCGAGGTAATGCATCGTCTGGGCGGAGAAATCACATATTTGCCGCAGGCCAAGGGCGCAGGCTTTCGGGTGATCTTGCCAAATGCGAAGACCGCACAGGCGTTAGAGAAAACGTAACCCTGTGAGGGTAGCGTGCCTCGCAGATCAGATTTGGCAGGCGCATGACAATCACTTCCCATGTCACCCTTTTGCGTCGCATGGCGCGGATGGAAGTTGCGGTTTCGACACAGAACCCGCTGACGACCGCGCGTGCGGTCCGTATTCTGCTGCCGCAGGTAGCGCAGGACACGCTGGGTCTGTCTTTGTCGGTCTCCAGTATTGCCGAGAGTGAGGCAGAACTCGACGACATGTTGGCGAGCCTTGAAGATGGTTTGATGCTTGTCAGGTTGGAACGGGGGACGCACGCCGCGGGGCTTTTGGCGCTGGATGCTGAACTCTTTGGAGCGGCAGTCGAAACCCGGACAACAGGAAAGCTGCGGGGCAAGTCTGCTGCGCCTCGCACGCCGACGTCGGTTGACCGCGTTCTATGTGATGGGATGATCAAGGGCCTTCTGGAACGGTTTCCCGACGCTGTCCGGCAAACAAAGTGGGATGGGTGGGTCGATGATGTGCTGGCCGGGACCATGTTCAAGGATGCACGAACCGCCGGTTTGATTTTGCAGGATGTCCGCTATCGCATTGTGCAGATGTCAATTGATCTTGATGGAACCGACCGACAAGGCAATCTTGTCCTGGTTCTACCGCTCCCCAGACCGGCACCAAAGCCAGAGGTGCCCACCGCGCCTCAGCCGGATTGGTCTACGGCACTTGGTGAAATCATCAATGATGTGCCCGCGACACTGACTGCGGAACTACACCGTTTCTCGTTGCCACTGGCACAGATGCAAAGGCTTCAGGTTGGTGATGTTGTACCTTTGCAGGGATGTAGCGTTTCATCGGTGCGCTTGCTGGATGCCACCAAACGATCTGTTGCCACTGCCAAGTTGGGGCAAAGTGGCGGGATGCGCGCCATTCGCCTCGAAACGCCCCCTGCGCCACAGATGGATGAGATACATCCAAGCGCAACACCGGCTCTGGCCGCGGAGGTTGAGGATAGCAGCGGCGAGACAGCAGCGATTGCCGCTCAACCGTTTGGTCTTGGCGACGGTCCAACAGATACGCAAGACGCGTTCCCGTTGGACTAACCCGATCAGCGGTTTGCCAGGCTTTCAATCTGGCCGCGCATGCCGCCCAGATCATAACCTGCCGCAGCCGTGGCTGCGATGATCGCGTCGGCGGGCATGTCTTTGGCTTGGGACAGGGACCAGACAATCGATGACCGCGTTCCCGATGCGCAATAGGCAAGCACAGGCCCTTCTGAGGCATCAATTGCGGCCTTTGAGCTATCAATCATCTCAAGGTTCAGCCCGTGATGGGTGACCGGGATGATCACAAACTTCAGGCCGGCCGCCGTTGCCGCATCACCAATCGCAGCAGCTTGATGGCTTGGCGGCACCTCGCTGTCGGGGCGGTTGCAGATGATCGTGGTGTATCCTGCGGCAGCAATTGCCGGGATGTCTTCGACAGCGATCTGAGGCGATACAGCGAATTCGGGGCTAAGGGGTCTGATATCCATGGTTCATCCATAAACCCGTGTTTGATGGTCGTCTAGGCGCTGACGGATCGGTGGTGCAACGAACATGCCTGCCAGCATGGCCACAAGAAAGACAACACCGCCAACATCGCCAAAGCCAAGTGACGCCACGGCTGGTCCCGGGCATAGCCCCGACAGCCCCCAGCCCATCCCGAACATCGTTGAGCCAACAACAAGGTTGCGGCCCAAACGCGGCTCTGGGGGCGCAGGGAACTGTTCGGCCAGCACCGGCCGTCGCCCATTGGCATAGACCCATGCCAAAGCCATCGGGATCATGGCGCCTCCCATCACAAACGCGAGGGTGGGGTCCCATGCACCGAAGATATCCAGCCAGCCTTGGACCTTCGTTGTGTCGGTCATACCCGACATAAGCAAACCCAATCCAAAAAGGGCACCTACGACAAAAGAGACAAACGTTCGCATCAGATGACCTCCAGCACATGTTTGAACAGGGCGACTGTCAAGCCGCCGGCGGCGATATAGAAAACCGTCGCGACAATCCCGCGCAAAGACAGGCGTGAGATGCCACAGACGCCGTGGCCCGACGTGCAGCCATTGGCCAGCCGCGTGCCGATCCCGACCAAAAGCCCGGCGGCGATGATCACGATCCAGTTGCTGGTCAGATGCGTCTCGGCGCCACCCATTGCAGCGGCAGCAATCCCAGGAACAATCAAGAGCCCCGCAAGTAAGGCGGCTCGTTCGCGCCATTCGTGGCGGCCTGATCCATCGACAAGACCACCAATGATGCCTGACGCGCCCATAATCCGCCCATTGACAAGCAGGTAAAGGGCTGCGGCAGACCCAATCATCAGCCCACCCAGCAGGCCCATTATCCAATCCATCGGCATTTTGTTTTCCTTTGATGTGGTTCAGTGACGTCAGAGACCGTTGATCGGCACTTTGAAGTAGCGTTGACCGTTGTCTTCCGGTTCGGGCATCTGACCTGCCCGCATATTGGTCTGGATCGACGGGAGGATCAGTTTTGGCATGCCCAATGTGGCGTCGCGCTCTTCGCGCATCGCCACAAAGTCCTCTAATGGTCGACCTTCACCGATGTGGACATTCAGCGCCTTTTGCTCGCCGACGGTGGTTTCCCAAGCAAACTCATCGCGTCCGGGCGCCTTGTAATCGTGGCCCACAAAAATGCGGGTATCATCGGGCAGGGCAAGGATCTTTTGGATCGAGTTGTAGAGGTCCTCGGCTGACCCACCGGGAAAGTCGCAACGTGCTGTGCCGAAGTCAGGCATGAAAAGCGTATCGCCCACAAATGCCGCATCACCGATCACATATGTCAGGCAAGCTGGCGTATGGCCGGGCGTGTGCAACACATCGACCCGCATCTGACCGACATGCAGGCTGTCCCCATCCTCAAAGAGGGCATCAAACTGCGATCCATCCCGCTCAAAGGCCGTCCCTTCGTTAAAGACTTTGCCAAAGGTGTCTTGAACGATGGTGATGTTGGCGCCGATCCCGATCTTGCCGCCCAACGCGTCTTGCAGATAAGGCGCGGCAGACAGGTGGTCGGCGTGGACGTGGCTTTCAAGGATCCACGCTGTCTCAAAGCCTTCTGCACGTATCCAATCAATAATCGCATCTGCCGAGCGTGTGTCGGTGCGGCCTGCTGCGGCGTCATAATCAAGCACGCTGTCAATAATTGCACAGGCCCGACCCTGTGGTTCACAAACAACATAAGACACAGTGTTTGTGGCCTCGTCGAAGAATGCTTTCACATTTGGTGTCATCGCTCGCTTCCTTGCTTTATATCCGAAGGGATAGTAAATACATTTCACTTTAGGAATGTGTGGTAAGGACAGGCAAATGTCAATGACCCAAACCATTGATCTGATGGCAGAGCGCCTGGACGCGGCAGCAGCAGAAGCCGCCGACATGATGAAAGCGCTCAGCAATCCCGGTCGGTTGCGCATTCTTTGTGCTCTTGTGCCGGGTGCCAAAACAGTTTCCGAAATCGAAGACGCGGTCGGTGCAAGCCAAAGCTATGTGTCGGGTCAACTCCTTAAGTTGCGCGCAGAAGGTCTTGTCGAATGCACCCGCGACGGTCGCAGCATGCATTACCGCTTGTCTGATCCCCGCGTCCGGCCATTGTTGGAACGGGTCTACGAACTTTTCTGCCCCGACACGTAAGGCTTGAGCTCAGCGCGCGCCACTTGGCGGCGGTGTACGGCGTCCGGACCGTCAGCCAGCCTGAGCGTCCTCAGATGTGTCCATTGGCGGGCAAGGGGAGTATCTTGCGACACTCCCGCCGCGCCATACATTTGGATCGCCTGATCCGTGATCTCGAGGGCTATGCGTGGGGCTATGACTTTGATCTGGCTGATCCACGGTGCTGCGGCGCGTGCATCCCCTTGATCCATCATCCATGCCGCCTTCAGGCAAAGCAGCCGTGCCTGTTCAATTTCCATGCGTGCGTTGGCAATGATGTCAAAATTTTCGCCTAGTTGGGCGATCGGCTTGCCAAATGCTTCGCGTGAGACGGACCGCCTGCACAGTAGCTCCAGCGCCTTTTCGGCCTGACCGATCGCGCGCATGCAATGATGAATCCGTCCCGGTCCAAGCCGCCCTTGTGCAATCTCGAAGCCCCGGCCTTCGCCCAGCAGCATGTTTTCGACCGGAACGCGCACATCTGAAAAACGAAAGTGCATATGCCCATGTGGGGCATCGTCGTGACCGAAGACCTCCATCGGTCGCAATTTCTCGATCCCAGGCGTTTTGGCATCGACAACGATCATGCTGTGTTGCTTGTGGCGTGGTCCGTCAGTGCTGGTACGCACCATAACGATGTAGACGGCACAACGTGGATCACCAGCGCCGGTGGCCCACCATTTTTCGCCATTCAGGACATAGGCATCACCGTCCCGCACACATCGCATCGCAATATTCGTTGCATCCGAACTGGCGACCTGCGGCTCCGTCATCAAATAGGCAGAGCGGATCGTCCCGTCCATCAATGGCCTAAGCCATTGCGATTTCATGGCATCCGTCCCGTAGCGGGCGAAAACCTCCATATTGCCGGTATCGGGCGCGTTGCAGTTAAAGACCTCTGCGGCCAGATGGCATTTGCCCATTTCTTCGGCCAGATAAGCGTATTCCACCGTGTTGAGCTGCGGCCCGTCGCGGAATGTGTCCCAAAAATTCCAAAGCCCCGCCGCTTTGGCCTTGGCTTTGAGACCTTCGAGAATTTCGGTTTGTGTCGCCGTGAATGACCAGCGGTCACCCACTGCTACTTCAGCGAGAAACGCCTCGTCCATTGGCGCAATGTCATCTGTGATCATACGCTTGACGGCCGCCAATACAGGTTTCAGCCGTTCTGTCTGTCCCAGATCCATGATTGCCTCCTCCAGTCTGGGGTGCATCCTGCACTGACCCAAGGTCGTGTCAATCAATCCCTTGCGTTCCTTGATCCGTGACAGCCTAATGGCGTGATGGAAGAGGCAGCAGAAAAACTTGGTCTGAGCTTTGATCAGCTTGCAGACTACTTACACGCCAACGTGCCGGGGTTTGCAGGTCTATCGAAGGTCTCCAAATTCGGAACGGGTCAATCCAATCCGACATACCGGATTGATGCCGTATCCGGTGCCTATGTCTTGCGCAGCAAACCTCCGGGAAAATTGTTGCCATCAGCACATGCCGTTGAGCGGGAATTCCGTGTGATGCATGCGCTGGGGCAGACATCTGTGCCAGTGCCGGATGTGTTGAAACTGGCCAATGCAGAGGTGTCACCAAACGGGCGCGCATTCTATGTGATGCGCCATGTTGAGGGGCGTATCTTTTGGGATCCTGCGTTGCCTGATTGCACGTATGATGAACGCGGTAAGATCTATGACGCGATGAATGCTACGCTTGCCGCTTTGCATAACCTGGATGTCGACGCGGTGGGACTGACAGATTACGGCAAGCCCGGGAACTACTTTGCCCGCCAGCACGAGCGTTGGAGCACGCAATACCGTGCCTCAGTTGATGCGCCGAGCAAAGATATGGCGGCTATCATGGCATGGCTTGGTCACAATATGCCTGCCGATGATGGGCAGATTGCGCTTGTGCATGGTGATTGGCGGCTGGACAACATGATCTTTGCGCCCGATGCGCCGAAAGTTGCGGCTGTCCTTGATTGGGAACTCTCCACTCTGGGCCATCCGATGGCTGACCTTGCCTATCAGTGTATGCAGTGGCGGCTCCCGAATAAGGGTGACATGCGTGGACTTGCGGGCATTGATCGCACCAGCTTGGGTATCCCTGATGAAGCGGCCTACGTCGCCGCCTATGCAAAGCGGCGCGGCCTGCAAGAGATCCCCAATTGGCCGTTCTACCTTGTATTTGCGTTTTTCCGTCTGGCGGCAATCCTTGCAGGCGTGGCGTCGCGCGCGGCGGCAGGTAACGCATCAAACCCGGAGATGGCTCGCAGATATGGTGCGGCTGTCCCTATCCTTGCCGCTATGGCCCGCCAAGTGATGCGCGATGGCCCGGAGGCGGGTGCATCCTAGCGCGTCTGATCAATCAAATCGGTGAGATATGCGCTAAGCTGTCGGGGGCTGACCTGGGCCTCCCTGACCAGACCGTCAAAATGGGCTGTGATCGCGGCCACACGTTCGGTGTCGCGGAAAACAAGATAATTGCGCCCGATATAGATCACGGCAAGCAGCGGTCCAAAGACCGTCACCGGCGCTGAATAGAGTTTGCGTTTGTCGAACAGATGCAGCCTTAGCGTGGGATACAGCTGGCTGTGTATGTCGCGCAGATGCGCCAACTCGGCGCGTCTCAGCTCTGCATCCAGACCTGTGTAGTAACCGCTGCCTGCCGCAAAGCTTTCAAGCTCAGCAAGAGGGAGAGCGAGTTCGTAGTCTGATCGGGCACTGCGCATCCAGTCCAGCCTGTCACGCGCGGCCCCGATCGCCTGATCAATCGTCTTGCCAAGCGACGGGGCGTATTCCCAGCGGAGCATGGCTTCGGTTTTGAGCATATCCGGCAAGGCTGCGGGAACATGTCTGATCTTGTAACCGGCGGCCTCTTGGTGCCATGCGAAAATCTGGTCATCGACCATCGCGCGAGGGGCTTCTGTCATCGCGATAGCGCTGGCCACCAGTTCTGTCGCTTGTTCGGGTCGCTCTGACAGGCCCAATAGCCAGTCCGCACTGACACCCAAGGCGGACGCGCATTCCGCAACCAGTTGCCCGCCCGGCAACCGTGCCCCATCGTCCTTTAAAAGTTGCGAAACGGTCGAACGATCCACCCCCGTTGCCCGCGCCAATCCCGTCTGCGACATGTCTGCTTGTGCCATTGCCGAGAGAAGCCGTTCCCGAAACAGCGCTGCGCGGTCGCGTTTGTCGATTTTTATCACCATAGGTGAATGAAATCACAATTGAGTGATTTTGTGAACTAGTCACAGAATGGTTCGCAGCGGCATCATCGCCTAATCAATCCCTATGGGACAAGGACGAGTAGCGACGCGCCGCAGAATTGAGTGGCCAACATTAGTGTTGATGGCGGTTTGCTATTTTGCTTGGGGCAGCGCTCTCTGGCTGCTTCCACTCACCCTTGGCATTGTCTTTGGTGGTGTCACCATCGCATTGCACGCATCTTTGCAGCATGAGGCGATACATGGGCATCCCTTTCGGCATCAGTGGCTCAATGATCTTCTGATCTGGCCGCCACTGATGCTGACGGTTCCCTATGCACGCTTCAAGGAAACCCATTTGGCCCATCACCATGACGAGGTGTTGACCGATCCCTATGACGATCCGGAAAGCAATTTCCTTGATCCCGGCACATGGGAGAATTTGCCAAGGCCTTTGCAGACTGTCTTGCGTTTCAACAACACGATCTTGGGGCGGCTGACGATTGGGCCTATGGTCGGTACGATTTCCTTTTTACTGTGCGAATGGCGCGACCGGCGGCCAGAGGTGGTAAGGGGCTGGATCTGGCACCTGCCTGCTGTGTTGGTTGTTCTTGCGGTTGTAGCCGTTTCACCGATGCCGATTTGGGCCTATGCCTGCGCTGCCTATCTCGGCATGGCGATCTTGAAACTACGGACTTACCTTGAACATCGGGCCCACGACCGTGCGAGTGGCCGCAGTGTGATTGTCGAGCGCGGCGGCATCTTCGGGTTTCTGTTTCTGAACAACAACCTGCACGTTGTGCATCACATGCATCCCAATGTTGCATGGTATGACCTTCCTGCGCTCTATCGATCGCGCAAGGACCACTACCTTCGGCGGAATGGTGGCTATTTCTATCGGTCATACGCAGAGATACTTGCCCGCTACTTCCTGCGCCCTAAAGATCCGGTGGCACATCCGCTCTGGCGACGCTGACGGTGGCAGGGCATAGGGGGTGAATGGAACCCTGGATCCCCATCACGATCGGTGCGGCAACAGCACAGACCTTACGCTTTATGCTGCAAAAACGTCTGACCGGGATGGCCCTCTCGACAGCGGGGGCCACATTTGCGCGGTTTTTGTATTCAGCGCCATTGGTGGCCGTCATCGCGGTCACTTACGGGCTTGTTTCAGGGCTAGGGGGGCCTGAGGTCCCTGCGCGTTTTTGGCCCTATGCGATTGCTGGCGGCGCCTCTCAGATTCTTGCAACGATGTGTGTTGTCGCTTTGTTTCAACATCGCAACTTTGCGGTCGGCATCACCTTCAAGAAGACCGAAGTCCTGCTGAGCGCACTCTTCGGTTTCCTCATCCTCGGGGACGTGTTCACACCGCTGACAATCCTTGCCATGTGTATCGGACTGGCGGGGGTCTTGCTACTTTCAGACCCACCGGGCGGCGTCGGGCCGTGGCATCAGCGCATCTTCAATCGGGCCACAGCGCTGGGCCTTGGGGCAGGGGTCCTCTTTGGGATTTCGGGCAACGGCTATCGCGGCGCGTCTCTGTCCTTGGGCGACGGGGATGTATTCTATCGCGCCATCATCACACTGGCCCTTGTCACGGCCATGCAAACCGTCGCTATGGCGCTGTGGATGATGTGGCGCGAGCGTGGCGAGATCATGCGGGTCATACAGTCCTGGCGCGTGGCCGGGTTGGTCGGCCTGACAAGCATGATCGGTTCGATGTGCTGGTTTACAGCCTTCACTATGCAGAATGCGGCATACGTCAACGCTGTGGGCCAGATTGAATTGTCGTTTTCGCTCATCATCGGGGCCGTGGTGTTCGGCGAACGCGTGACCAGCCGCGAATGGCAGGGTCTTGCCTTGCTCACTGTCAGCATCGTGATGTTGGTTTTGCTGCTCTAGCTGAGCATCACACCGATGATCACGGCCATCAGGCCGATCATGGACACAAACAGTGCGATCAGGTTGATCGGCAAGATCTTTGAAATCCGTGCCCGCAATTCCTCATCAGGCAAACCAGCGCGTTTTGCTTTGGTCACTGCGATGATGCTGTAGATGATCCCAACAAGACCAACGACCGACAGTGCAGCCCCTATCCAGACAACGATTTCCATCTGACCCTCGCTTTGTTTTGCGCTGCCTATCGTGGTGCAATCTTTGGTGCAAGGGTTGCAGCGCCGCAGGGCAAAAGCTACTCAGAAAGTCCAATTCAGGAGAGCAGCAATGAACGATTCCGTGACAGACACAGCCAGCACCGTTGCCGGCCAAGAACTCCGCCAGTTTGTTGAGCGCTATGAGCGTCTGGAATCGGAAAAGAAAGACATCGCTGACGCACAAAAAGAGGTGATGGCCGAAGCCAAAGGACGCGGCTATGACACCAAAGTTCTGCGCAAAATTGTGGCTTTGCGTAAGCGTGACGCCAATGATCTGGCCGAAGAAGAAGCGGTGATGGAGATGTATAAGGCTGCGCTGGGCATGTAGGCCCTACCTGAAAGGCAAGATCATCTCGACCCCATCCATGTCGTCGAGTGTGGTGATGTCATCCTCGTAGGTCTGTGTCATGGCCGCAACGAGCTGTGCGCCCATTTCCGGATACGTAATTTCATCCTCCAGTGCTGCCGCTTTGCCGTGCGCTTCGATCACGTCTGCAATCTGCTCATGACGGGCGATCCGATCCGCAGGCGGCGCAGCTTTGATCGTTGCGGCAAGGGCATACATGCCTTCTTTGCTCACAATCCGGCCAAGCAGATCATGCTGCCCTGTCAAGTCTGTTTGGTCATGCACACCTGTGATGGCGCGCAAGAGATCTTCCCAGATGATCGGGGTATCCTCGTTACACCAGACCACCACCCGCGCATGAGGTGCGGTCTTGCGGATGCGGGCCACCAAATTCGCCCAGCGCAGCTCAAGCGGAGACAGAAGCCCCAGAAAATCACGTAATCTCGGGGCTTCGGCACGGCTGGCAACCTCTTGCAGAAAACTGGCGGGATGTCGAATGCCGATAAAGAAAGTGATCTGATCGTCGGGGAAAAGGCGGCAAAAGCCGCGTATTTTACTCTCGGTTTGTGGGTAGAAGACGCCATGATCAAACATGCGTTTCGGGATCGATATGAAATTGTCGTTCGACAGGATCACGCGGCGTACATCATCCTCTTCGACAATCGCGTCCAGCAGGATGTCCCGCGTTCCAGGCTTGGGCGGTGCGCCATCCAGCCCTTGCAACGTCTCACGCAGCAACCGTCGATATTTGCTAGGCCCGGGCACGACGATATCCTGCTCCAGCAACACGGTCGCGTTTTTGAGGATACTCTTGAGCAACCGCTCTTCATCCGTGCAGTTGGCCCCTATGTGGCAGGCAATTTCGATGGGTTTCATCCTTTGTGTGTCCACGCCCAAGCATAGGGCCATATGGCAGTCAAAAAAACCGTGAAACAGGTCAGAGTTTCACTTCGCACGGTGGGGACAAAAAATTGTTGAAACTGGGCGAAAAGCCCATTGCCAAGGCGCGTTTTCTGCTGCTATACGCCGCGCACTCGGTGATGCCGAGCCTGTCAGACGACAGACCAGTGCCCCTATAGCTCAGCTGGTAGAGCAACTGATTTGTAATCAGTAGGTCCGCGGTTCGAGTCCGTGTGGGGGCACCATTTCTTCCCAATAAGTCGAAAACGATACGCTGCTCGGGCGTCTATTGTCCTTTATTTGCTATCTGTATCGCGATTTTAGCAGATTTGCATGTTTATTTGCTCTGGCCTGCGTAGACACGGGGCGATACTTCAGTCTAACTGAAACTATATTTGTTGTTTTCGGGGTGACTGAATTGGCGATCAAGTTAGAAATGCTCCGCTGTTTCCGTGCTGTTGTCGAGCACGGCCGCCTTTCAGACGCAGCTCGGTCACTGGGACGCACGACCTCTGCTGTTTCAATGACGTTGTCGCAATTCGAGGATCGTGTCGGCAAACCGCTTTTTGAGACAAGCCGCAAATCGCGTCTGACCCCGCTGGGTGCCCAAATTTACGCAGAGGTCCGGCGTGAATTGGATCATTATGACCGGACGATCAGCAACATCGAAGGGCTTGCGCAGGCCAAAGTGGGGCGGGTCCGGATTGCGGTCACGCCTTCTGTCGGCAGCGTTTTGATGCCACAGGTCTTGCACAGTTATATGGCCAGCCATCCCAATGTGCAGATCGAAATGCGCGATATGACGAGTGTCGAGGTGCAAAATGCCCTTGCCCGAGATGAGGCTGACATCGGAATCGCAACGCTTGGCCCGATACCGGGCTTTTTGCTTGAGCGGCTCTTTGCGGATGCTTTTGGCGTCATCTGTCGGAGCGACTCTGAATTCGCACAGCGCGGTGAGGCGGTTGGATGGCAGGATCTGGAGCAAGTGACTTTCATTGCCAATGGATTGTGCAGCCTTGTTCATGACCCTGCATTTCAACCGGTCTTGCAGAACGCCCCGCTGAATGTTCCAAACACATCTTCGCTCTTGGCAGCTGTCCGGGCGGGAGTGGGCGTGACACTCTTGCCCAAACTGGCCTTGATGCCGATGGAGGACGAGCTTGTCTGGTTGCCCGTTGCCGAGGATCTTGTCCAGCGTGAGGTATTTCTGGCCACGGCTGAGCCGCATTTGCAAACGCCTGCTGTGTCTGCCTTTGTCGATGTGGTGAAGTCAATCCAATTTCAGTAATACTTAAGTTTTGGCTCGGAATGTTGATTTGACTTAAGTTTGTTGGCAGTGTTTTAAGGGGCCAAACGTCATCCCTTTGCATTGGAAAACCCCTATGAGCCACCTTAACCACAACTATATCGCGGGCGAATGGGTTGCGGGCAGCAGCCTCGTCGCAAACATCAATCCTTCAGATACCTCTGACGTCATCGGTGAATTTGCGCAGGCGTCGACAGATCAACTACATGACGCACTCAATGCGGCGCGGGCGGCGCAGGCAGAATGGGCGCGCTATGGTTTGGAGCGTAAACAGGCTGTTCTGATGGCGATCGGCAATGAATTAATGGATCGTGCCGAGGAACTAGGCACGCTCTTGAGCCGTGAGGAGGGCAAGCCATTTGCCGAAGGTAAAGGTGAAGTGTTCCGCGCGGGTCAGTTTTTTACCTACTACGCCGCTGAGGTTTTGCGTCAGATTGGCGATACTGCCGACAGCACCCGTGACGGGATTGAGGTTGATGTGCGTCGCGAACCAGTTGGGGTAGTGGCGATCATTAGTCCGTGGAATTTCCCCACAGCCACTGCAAGCTGGAAAATTGCCCCTGCCTTGGCCTTCGGGAATGCTGTGATCTGGAAACCTGCCAATCTGACACCTGCCTCTGCCGTTGCGTTGACGGAAATCATCTCGCGACAGGATATCCCAAAGGGGTTGTTTAACCTCGTTATGGGGGCTGGTGCAGAGATCGGGCAGCATCTGGTCGAAAGCCCGTCGGTTGATGCGATTTCCTTCACGGGATCGGTCCCCGTTGGTAAAGGCATCGCGGCTGCCGCTATCGGAAATCTGACAAAAGTGCAGATGGAAATGGGATCCAAGAATGCTTTGGCGGTCATGGATGATTGCGATCTTGATCTGGCGGTGACACTGGCGCTTGGTGGTGCCTTTGGCGGGACTGGGCAGAAATGCACCGCATCGTCCCGGCTTGTGGTGCATGAGACTGTGCATGACAGCTTTGTAGAAAAGCTCGTGGCCGGAGCAAAGGCGATGCAAGTCGGCCATGCGCTTGAGGCAGGCACGCAGATTGGTCCGGTTGTCAGTCAGGGGCAACTGGATGAGAATCTCGCCTATGTGCAGACGGGTCTGTCTGAAGGGGCAGAGCTTGCTTGTGGTGGCGCACGGGTTGAGCGTGCGACTGACGGGTTTTTCATGACACCGGGTGTGTTTGTAGGAACAACCAATGACATGAAGATCAATCGTGAAGAGATGTTTGCGCCGCTGGCATCCGTCATCAAAGTTGGTAGCTATGAAGAGGCCCTGCATGTCGTCAACGATACCAACTTTGGTCTGACCTCTGGGATCGTGACCCGCAGCCTCGCTCGGGCAACCCATTTCCGCCGGAACGCGCGGACCGGTTGTGTCATGGTCAATCTCCCAACGGCGGGAACGGACTATCACGTGCCGTTTGGTGGGCGCGGCGACAGTTCCTACGGACCGCGAGAGCAAGGTGCCTACGCAGCAGAGTTCTATACGACGGTCAAGACGGCCTACATCGCCTCGGGGGCGCCAGAGTAGTCATGTACATCATTGATTGCCTTCAATATGCGAAATGGTCCGAAAAGATATTTCGCCAGATGCGTGCAGGTGGCGTGGATGCAGTCCACGTCACCATCGCCTATCATGAGAACTTTCGCGAAACTGTCTTGAATATTGAACAGTGGAACCGGTGGTTTGAACAGTATCCCGATCTGATCTTCCATGGCGAATGGGCAAGTGATGTCGCACTTGCACGCGAAACCGGAAGAACAGCGGTGTTCTTCGGCTTTCAGAACCCTAGCCCGATCGAGGATGACATCGGTCTTGTTGCGGTGCTGCACAAGTTGGGCGCGCGATTCATGCAGTTAAGCTACAACAACCAGTCGTTGCTTGCGACCGGATGCTACGAAGCCGAAGACCCCGGCATCACACGCATGGGCCGTCAGGTCATCAAGGAGATGAACAGGGTCGGCATGGTCGTGGACATGAGCCATTCTGCCGACCGTTCGACGATTGAGGCGGCAGATATCTCTGCGCGGCCCATCACGATCACGCACGCAAACCCACACGCATGGCATGGCGGGCTGCGCAACAAGAAGGCTGATGTGATCCGGGCAGTGACCCAGAACGGCGGCATGATGGGGTTCTCGCTCTACCCGCATCATTTGCGGGGCAAGTCGGACTGCACACTGGACGACTTTTGCCAGATGGTTGCCCAGACCGTCGAAGGCTTTGGTCTTGATCACTTCGGCATCGGGTCGGACCTGTGTCAGGACCAGCCCGATAGCGTCGTTGAATGGATGCGGACCGGGCGCTGGAGCAAAGAGGTTGATTTTGGTGAAGGTTCTGCCGCTGCACCGGGTTTCCCTGCGATGCCGACATGGTTTGAAGACAATCGTCATTTTGGAAACATCGCGGCAGGCTTGGAAAAGGTCGGCTTTGCGCCTTCTGAAGTGGCGAAACTGATGGGCGGCAACTGGTTCAGGTTTTTTGAGGAAAACTTTCGGCCCGCGTGATTATGAGAGCACGTCTTAGACAGCAATAAGGGGACCGAAAGGTCCCCTTACGCGTGAGTGTAGTCGTGGTACCTGTCATGCATCCTTGCTGGCAAGAGGCAATCGGGCATCGGATCTGATGCGACCCAGAGCTGAGTGACCAAAACGACGACAGAGCTGTGTAGGAGGCGGTGAGTGCCACATTCAACGATCCTAACCGGTGGATCAACACAACCACGGGTCGTTAAAACCCTCGAAAATAGTTTTCGCAGAAAAATCGGATAGAGCCATACTACAGCTGTAGTAAACGTTGGATATATGCTGAAAATACAGTCAAAAATTTAATAGTCACAGCAGCGGATCACACTCTTCAAGCTACCCGAGCACGTCAAATTTCTGCCACGCTTTGCGCATAAGACAGCCTCATTCGCTGCGCTTTTTGATTCTGAGGGCAATTTTGAAAAGTTCTGACGCCGTAGATCGGCTGATCACCTCGCCTGAGTATATTGAGGAATTGATCCGACTGATCAGTCAAAGCTCAAGCTCGGTCGATGAGATTGTTTCTCAAGCCAGCGACGCAGATGCGGCAGGTGACCTTATCGCTCAGATCGAGCAGGAGATCGCTTCTGGCGAACTGAGCGCGCTTGAGGGCTTTGTAAATGGTCGGCGGGAACCTTGCTTGCTGGTGCGTGCGACTGGCGAAGTGATCGGGGCCAACAACGCCGCGCGGGTGACCTTTGGGGCCATGAAGAAGCTTTCAATTGATGAGCTAGGTATCTCGCAGTCAAACGGGGAGTCTTTAGTTCCGCTGATTGCGCGGCTCGCGCAATCTCATCAGAAGGACAGCCGCTATCGGACGGGGCGGGCCAGCTGTGACGGGCTCGATCAGACTGTCCCTGTTGTGATGGTCACTGTGCCAAAAGTGGAACCTGATGCTCCCAATGACGTATTGATCCTTCTCGGCAAAGCACCTGAGTTAAGCAGCCCTTACGCCCGTAGCTTTCTGGACCACGATCTTTCGCCAAGCGAAATTGACGTTGTTGAGCAGTTCATCGCGGGCAAGACGTTGGGTGACATTGCACAGGCGCGCGGCCGGTCTGTGGCAACGGTTCGCAAGCAATTCTACACGATCTGTGAAAAGTTTGGCGTCACATCCCAAGCAGAACTGCTGAGGGCGATCTATCAGGATGCGTCAGTCATTGCGGACGTTGGGACCGTCATCGAGCAAACCCAGCATCCCGACCGCGTTGAAGCAAAAGTGTTGCGACCCGGCGGGCGAACGGTTGAGGTCATCGTCGCTGGCGACATGGCGGGCTATCCCGTGGTTCTTGTGCCATCGCCGAGCTTGCGTGCATGGCCAGCAAGGATTGAACGCGCGTTCAAAGAAGCGCGCATCCAAATGATTACAGTGGTTGGTCCTGGTTTTGGCGCGTCGTCCCATCCGCATAAGGATCATGATCGTGTCATGTGTATGGCCGAAGATGTTGTCGCGGTTTTGGATCAATTGGGCCAGGACAAGGCACTTTTATTCACTTCGAACTTTGGACTTAAGTTTGCGCTGACACTGACGGCTCATGCGCCAGAGCGGTTCTCAAAGATTTTTGTGCAGTCCCTTAGCATTTCGCGGACTGAACTTAAGGAACGAAAAAGCTCTATCGGTATTCTGGCCAATATCCAATCGGTGTTGGGCAAGCCGCCTCACTTTATGGAGCTAGCGATGCGGGCGGCAGGGCGGTCTTTTCAGGCAATGAGCCCTAAAACCGCTATCAAAATGATCCACCGCAAAAACCAAAGAGCGATAGACAGCTTTCTTGATCCCGAAAACTATCCGGAGGTCGCACTTGCCGCTCATAGTATCTTTGCGCAAGGCACCGAAGCTGCCAGCGATTTCTTTTTGGCCTCACAAAGCGATTGGAGTGACGAGATCAGGGCTTGCAAGGTGCCGATCACGCTTGTTGCGGGTGTAGGAAGTGATCTGCATGAGCTGAGTGATCTGCAATCTTTCGCAGCGCGCTATCCGGACAATATCAGGTTTGAGGATGTCTCCGCACAAGATATCGCAACGCCATATGAGATGGTTGACATGATCATTGAGGCGGTCGCTGCGGATCGCGGAAACCTGTAGGTTTTCCGTTTTTGCAACGGCATGCATAGGCCTGATCCGCAAGGCTTCGACAATCTCAATCACTTTTGGTGTGCGATGTGTCATGCCTTGCGGTACCGGCCCTCAATCGATCTATATGTTAGCGAATAGAATTGGCCTCGAGAGTCAAATGAGATCGAGCATGCTGCGCGCACTCCTTGCAACATTTGTCATAGCTTTGTCCATCTGGGTGCTGGAAAGCGCCCGTAGCGGCGTATCTGTGACCCATTTCGCTGTGGGTGGAACACCAGTGACCGCTTATGCAAAAGATGACGCAACCGGCCCGGCGGTTCTGGTCGCGCATGGGTTTGCCGGATCATCCCAGATGATGCAGGGATATGCCCTGCCTTTGGCGCAGTCAGGGTACCGGGTCCATGTCTATGATTTTCTTGGACACGGAAGGCATCGGCTTCCGATGTCAGGCGATGTTACTTCGGTTGACGGCACAACGAGGTTACTGGTTGAGCAGACAACGCGTGTGCTTGATGCGATCGATGGACAGGGGGAGCGGATCGCACTTCTCGGGCATTCCATGGCCAGCGATATTCTGGTGCGTGTGGCAAATCAACAAGACGCTGCGGGACCGCTTGTTTTGCTCTCTGCATTCTCGGAAGAGATTACGCCCCAAGCCCCGAACGATCTCCTGCTGCTTGTCGGCGCGTGGGAGCCCGGCTTGCGAGAATTCGCCCAAGAAGCCACCCAGATGATCGCGCGCAATGACGGTGTATCGCTACGCCGACATGCCGTTGTCTTACCGATGATTGAACACGTCTCCATCCTGCAAAGTACCAAAGGACAAGCCGAAGCGATTGCGTGGCTGAACGCCAGCTATGGGCGGGGTGAAGTTCCAAAACTCCTTCCCACAGGTCCCGCGATCATCGGGGTTCTGGCCGGACTGGTCGTTTTGTTCACGGCACTGGTTCGCTTCCTGCCACCTGTTGAGTTTCATCCCGCTGCTTTGTCCCGCAAGCAGTGTCTTCTGGCAACGGTTTTGCCCGCCATTGCGACGCCGCCGCTTTCAATCGCACTCAACCCCGGTGTGATGCCCGTTCTGATCGCCGACTATCTGGCCCTGCATCTGATTATCTACGGTTTGATCCAATTGGGCTTGCTCAGATATTGGCGCATTCCGCTTGGCCCTTTCGCGCCCGCGGCTTTTGGTGCGTTGGTTGCGGGCTGTGGTGTTTTCGCCTTTGCACTAGACCGCTATGCGGCAAATTTCCTACCTGTTGGCGATCGCATCTGGATCATTGGTGCCATGGCAATCGGAGCGGTCCTTTTCTTTGTAGCAGACGCAAGGCTCAGTCACAGGACGCGCTTGCGGTGGCGCTTTGTCATGCATGCGGCTTTTCTTGGATCACTGATCATCGCTGTCCTGCTCGATTTTGAAGCGCTCTTTTTTCTGATGATGATTGCCCCTGTGATCGTCGTGTTCTTCGCCGTCTTTGGGACCATGGGACATGCGGTCAGCAACAGATCCGGCCCACTGGCCCCCGGTTTGGCCTTGGGGCTGATGCTGGCTTGGTCACTGGGGGTCACGTTCCCTTTGTTCCAAGGGTAGTATGCTGGCAGCCTCTGGATCAGGTGTTGGTACCGACCAGTTTTCAGAGATGATCTGGGCAGCCCGCGCCATTTCGGTCTCATAGGTCATCGTATTGGCAAGCGCCTGGCCGTTCATTGCAATCTCTTCTGCTTTGTCAGGATTGGCCCGCACCCATGCGAGCTGGGTAAACAGATCAGACATGTCCGCCTTCACAGGGACAAAATGCTCGTATGGTTTAAGCCGGTCATAGTACCACTGCCGATAGCCGTACTGCGACGCTACTTTCAAAACACAACAACCAAAGCACATGCGAATGAACAGGTTGCTCCACGTATTCGTGAAGCCGTCGATATCGATGGCGTATTTGCGATCAAGCCATGTTTCTTCAGGGATTGGATCTGCAGCGAGACCGGCATGATAGACGAGGGGCCAGATGTCACTGATCGCATCGACATGCACAAACCCCACGTCGATCTCTGTTCCTTGGGTCAAATAGGCAAAACGCAGCCGTTGGACCACGCCTGGATGATCGGACAAGGCTGCTGCGGGATTGATAACGCCAGTGCCGACAGGGCCGCCGCGCCACACAACCTTTTCATCGCGGTCCTTCCAAGGTGAATTTTTTGTCTTTGCCGCTTCTTTGTGGGCCGAAAACCCACGTTGGGAAAAGAAATACTCATCTGGGATGGGGATAGTGTCATCGCGATAAGACGAAGCGGCAAATCGAGCCTGTGAAGGTGCCTCACCATCAGAAAGATTAAATGTCATGCTTGGCGCTGTGCAGCTTTCTTGCAAAAACATGACGATAGTTGCGAATAACTGGTCCTTTCTGGTTCGGTGTAGCCAGCGCGCATATGCGCTTTGCATCGTGATGTAGAGATCACCCTCTTTCAGCTCGAGCTTCACATCCGCCCGTCCGCCAACGGAATTCGAGAACCGCACGAGGACCCAACCGGGGTTCTTGAGTTTGAATTCTGGATACGCATTTCGGAAGGTCTCGAGTCTTTGCGACAAAGGCGCAGACAGCCTGAAACCAAGCGCCGATGATCTGATCCTTTCGCCAATCTGAGAAAGCATAGTCCTTCGGCCATCCTGGTTAGGTTTCGTCACTTGCCGCCGCAAACGCTAGCGCCGGTGCAGGCCAATTGGAAGATACCTTTATTGCACAAAGGTCTGGCGTCGCTGGCAGTCCTCAAAACGGAATCTCTGGGCCGTGCTGAAATGTCAGATTTGTTCATACCATACAAACTTTAAGACATTGCGTCCCCGATTGGCACAGGCCATTGTGTTCCGGGGAGTTTTCACGCGTTTGAACGCAATTAAGGCGGGTCATGGAATTGGGACAGACAAACACTGTATCTGAGCGCATCCTTGTGACCGGTGGAGCTGGTTTCGTCGGGTCGCACCTCGTGGACCGGCTGCTGTCTGGTGGTCACGAAGTGTTCTGTCTGGACAACGCATCAACCGGTAGTTTTGCGAACGTCGCGATGCACAGCGACAATCCAAACTTCACAGTTGTGCAAGCAAACGTACAAAACGCGATTGAGCTCAACATCGACAAGATTTTCCATCTCGCCTGTCCCGCGTCTCCCGTACATTACCAGAACGACCCTGTGAATACGTTCAAGACCTGTGTCTTGGGAACCATGAACGTGCTTGAGCTTGCCCGCGCGCAGGATTGCCCTGTCTTGGTCGCTTCGACATCCGAGATTTATGGTGATCCCTTGCAACACCCGCAGCGCGAGGAATATTGGGGCAATGTGAACCCCATTGGGCCCCGGTCGTGCTACGATGAGGGCAAACGCGCGGCAGAAACGCTTTGCCATGACTACCACCAGCAATACGGAACGCAGGCCAAGATTGTCCGTATTTTCAATACCTACGGGCCTCGAATGGATCAATCTGACGGTCGGGTGGTGTCGAATTTCATTGTTCAGGCACTCAAAGGCGAGCCGATCACGCTTTATGGTGATGGATCGCAAACGCGTTCGTTTTGCTATGTCTCAGATCTGGTTTCTGGTCTTATCTGTGCAATGGATAGTCCAGCCATGGGCTTTGGGCCGGTCAATCTGGGCAATCCGACAGAGAATACAGTCGCTGAATTGGCGCAAGAGGTGATCAAGATGACTGGATCACGCTCAGATCTGGTTCTCCGCCCGCTTCCGCAAGACGACCCAACACGCCGTAATCCTGACATCACCCGGGCACGCGACCTTTTGGACTGGGAGCCTCAGGTCGACCTTCGGACCGGATTGCAACATACGATTGCGCATTTTGAAGAAGAGCTGGAAGAAGCGGTGGCTTAGCTTTCCGAGCGCGGCTCTTCGTCCTGCGCGACCAGCGTTGCCCATTCCGTATCGTGGCTTGGTGCCGGGGGCGTGTCACATGCCTTGCGGTGCATGTTTACCTTCGCGATGAAGTTGGCCGTGATCGGGGCGGTCACAAAAAGAAACGCCATAATCAGGAACTCATGGATCGACGGTTTGCCGATGTCGAACGAATGGATGACCGACGCGACAAGCAGCATGCCGATGCCCAATGTTCCCACTTTCGTAGGCGCGTGCAGGCGGGTCATGGGGTCATTGAATTTCAACAGCCCAATCGCCCCGACCAGCACAAACCCCGATCCGATGATCAGTGAAAGGGACGCGATATAGGTGCCAATAATTTGCGGTGTCATTCGATGATATCTCCCCGCAAGATAAAGCGCGCCATCGCAACGGTGGATACAAAGCCAAGCATTGCGATCAGCAATGCGACCTCAAAGTAGATTTGCACGCCTTTGTAGATTCCCAGAACAATCACAAGGCCAAGCGCGTTGATCACCATGGTATCCAATGCCAGCACGCGATCGCCAGAGGTGGGGCCGATGACCAGTCGGACCATCGACATGATCTGACCGATGGCAAGCGACAGAAACGTAATCGCAACCGCGATATTGAGGAATTGCGTAGCAAGGATCATGCGAAAATCTCCAAGAGCCGGGCTTCGTAACGCGTGATGATATCTTCACGGATGGCATCGGGATCATCGGTGTGCAGCACATGCACCAACAAACAGTGCCCGTGCTCGGACAGATCAGCCGAAACCGTTCCTGGCGTGAGTGTAATCGTTCCAGCCAGCATCGTGATCGCCTCAGGCTGACGCAGGCGCAGCGGAATGACGATCCAAGCTGGTTTCAGTTTACGCGCAGGGACCGTTAGCACGATCCACGCGACTTCGATATTTGCTACGATGATGTCCCAGATCACCACAAAGCTGTAGCGGATCATCTTGAAGACATGAAAGCTGCGCGGGGTATCAGGCCACCAAACAGACGTTCCCCATGGGATCAATATGCCAAGGATCAGGCCGAATACGACCATGCCGGATGTGACCGCGTTCTGCAAAAGCACCCATGTCAGCGTCAGTATCAGCGTCAACAACGGGTGTGGGATCAGCCAAAAGAATGCACGTTTCATGCTAGTGATCCTCCTCATCTTTACTGCCTTCGCTCAGCTTGCCCGGGGTTTCCAGAACCGTCGTGATGTAGGGAGCAGGGGCAAAGAGCTGGGCTGCGATCTTGGTTGTATACCCATGCATTTGGCCTGCAAAAACCGTGTGCAATGCCAAAAGCAGGACCAGAGTGCCAACAGCGACATATGACATCGTTGCAGGCTCTGCCCGGGTGCGAGCGTCGTCTACCGGTGCAACCGACTTAGCCTTCCAAAAGATCATGCTGCCCGCGCGGGCGAAGCCGACAATGCTGATTAGACTGGTGATCAAAATCACCGACCAGACCCAGACCATATGATCAGAGGTAAAGGCCGCCTCAAGCACAAGCAGCTTGCCTAAGAACCCCGACAGAGGCGGCAGACCCGCCATTGCGATGGCTGCCACAAAAAAGAGTGCAGCAATGGGAACTGCACCTGCGATCGGGGCTTGTGGCTCAAGGGCAAGGTTGGCGCGGCTTGCGCGCACCAGATCGACAATCAGGAACAACGCCGCCGCAGCAAGCGTTGAATGGACCATGTAATAGAGCGCAGCGGCAATGCTCGCCTGAGAAAACAGCGAGACGGCCAGCACAACCATGCCCATCGATCCGATGATGGAGAAGGTGATCAAACGGTCGAAGTGCTTGGCCGCGAGAACGCCGACCATACCCACGATCAGCGTCAGCAGTGCCGCGGGCATCAACCAAACGTCATGCAAGCCTGCCGTGGCTTCCAAATCTGTTGGGAAGATCATCGTGTATACACGGATGATCGCATAGGCACCGACCTTGGTCATGATGGCGAACAACGCGGCGACAGGGGCAGGTGCTTCGGCATAGCTTGACGGCAGCCAGAAATGCAGCGGCACAAGCGCTGCCTTGATCGCAAAGACAAGGATCAAGAGCACGGCGGCCACACGAATACCTGCGGTCTCTTCTGCGCCGATCAGCGTCACGCGCTGGGCAAGGTCCGCCATGTTGAGCGTCCCCGTTTCAGCATAAAGCGCGCCAAGCGCGAACAAAAACAGGGTCGAGCCGATCAGGTTAAAAAGCACATATTGCACGCCTGCCCGCAGCCGTTTCGTCCCACCCGCGTGGATCATCAGACCATAAGAGGCAATCAAGAGGACTTCGAAGAACACAAACAGGTTGAACAAGTCACCTGTCAGAAATGCTCCCAGAATGCCCATCAGTTGAAACTGGAACAGCGCGTGGAAATGTCTCCCCCGATCATCCCAGCCCGAACTGATGGCATAGATCAGGACAGCCAGCGCAAGGACCGACGTCAGCAGGATCATCAGTGTTGACAGCCGGTCACCCACCAGAACAATCCCGAACGGCGCGGCCCAATCACCCAATTGATAAAGCATGATCGTGCCATCTGCGGCTGTCATGGCAAGTCCAAGGGAGATGGCGATCAGTGTCAAAACACCGGCAATCGAAAAGACCCGCTGGATGCCAATGTGATAGCGCGCAGCCAGCACGATGAACGGCGCCATCATTGCAGGCAGAACGATCGGGGCGATCAACCAATGTGTCATACCGCGCCCTC
This sequence comes from uncultured Loktanella sp., assembly GCA_964385035.1. Taxonomy (GTDB): domain Bacteria; phylum Pseudomonadota; class Alphaproteobacteria; order Rhodobacterales; family Rhodobacteraceae; genus Yoonia. The sequence goes on along the minus strand of CAYLMZ010000015.1, from coordinate 2,682 downwards.
CTCTTCATCGTCCGAGAGGGCGGCCATATCGTCCACATGGTCATCATTCGAGCCGAGGAAGGCCCCAAGCCCGATCATCACGATGACAGCCGTCATCCCGAAGGAAATCACAATCGCGGTCAGCACAAGTGCCTGTGGCAGCGGGTCAGTATATGTCGTCACATCGTCGCGCAGCACCGGCGGCGCACCGATGATCACGCGGCCTGAAGTGAACAGGAATACGTTCACCGCATAGGTCAGCAACGAAATCCCAAGGATCACAGGAAACACCCGCAGGCGCAGCACCAGATAAATGCCAGCCGCGGTCAGGATGCCGATGGCTGATGCAATCAAAAGCTCCATCTTACACGCCCTCCCGTGCTTGGTCTTGGCGGGTCGGGTCGATGTCCATGGGGTATTCGCTTTCGGGTGAATCCTTGCGCCGTGCCAGCCGCGAGAAGCTTTCCAGCGACAGCATGACAGCGCCCACAACAGACAGGAACACGCCCACGTCAAACAGGGCAGCAGTTGCCAGTTCGAATTTGTCGAACGGCGGGATGCGCACATAAGTAAAGTCTGATGTCAGGAACGGCTTGCTGACGAACCATGATCCAATCCCCGTCAGCCCGGCGACCAACACGCCTGCGCCGATGACACCGTGATAAGGATAGCGCAAGCGCGCAGAGGCCCATGCAAAACCACTTGCCATGTATTGCATCACCACCGCGATAGACACGATCAGGCCCGCGATAAACCCGCCACCTGGCTCGTTGTGGCCGGCAAGGAAGATATAAAAGCCGACCATCAACGCCACAGGCATCATCACGCGGGTTAGCACGACCATCATCATCGGGTGCACACCACCGGCCTGCGGACGCTGTGGTTTCCGGTTCAGCAGGCGGGCACGCACAGGGCCGTCCAGCAGCGCTTCGGTGAGTGCATAGATCAACAGAGCCGCGATGCTGAGCACAATGATTTCGCCAAAGGTGTCGAAACCGCGGAAATCAACGAGGATCACGTTCACGACGTTCGTGCCGCCTCCGCCCTTATAGGAATTAGCAAGGTGGAACTCGGAAATCGACGTCGTGACCGGATCGCGCAGGATATAGTAATAAGCCATTCCGAATGCAGCGAGGCCGCCAGCAATGGCAATGGCCGCATCGCGCATCCGCCGCAAAACCGTGCTTTCGACTGGTGTCCGTTCGGGCAAAAAGTTCAGCGCCAGAAGCAGCAGAATGATCGTGACGACTTCGACAGTGAACTGGGTCATGGCCAGATCAGGCGCGCTTAGGAAAACGAAACCAATCGATACCATCAATCCAACGATGCCCATCAGGATCAAAGAGAGGAACCTGTTGCGATGCAAAAAGACCATCCCGATGGTCGCGACGACCAACATTCCCCAACCTGAGATCAGAACAGGATCCGTCGTTTGATTGGGATAGTCAGCGGCACCAACGGTGCCCGTCCGCCAAGCATAGTAGCCAAAGACGACTATCGCGGTGGTGCCGATTGCGGCGTAGCGCGAAAATGCACCGTTATGCAAAGGCAGGATCAAGCTGCGTGCAAGGCCCACGACCGCGGCGACGATGGCCTCAAAAATGACCTTTGCCTCGGGGCGTGGCGTATTTTCCCAAATGTTCGACAGCGGTTTGAACATTGCCAGCAACACCAGACCGCCAACAACAGCAATGATCGACATATAAAGCGCCGGACCAAACCCGTGCCAAATCTTGAGGTGGGCGTATGGCATCTCAGCGGCTCCGCCCAGTACGGCATAGGTGACCATGCGCACAAAGGGCTCAACCAGGAACGGGGCGCAGCCGATCACGATCACAGGAATGATCAAGAGGGCAGGCGGCAACCACATGCCCGCATTCGGGTCATGTGGCTTGGCCGGATAATCATCGCGCACAGGGCCAAAGAATGTGTGACCGATCAGGCGGAAGCAGTAGGCCGCCGAGAACAGGGACCCGACGGTTGCAAGGACCGGCACCAGCCAGGTGTTGTCAAAGAGAACCGTATGTGTCGCCTCCTCCAACATCATTTCTTTGGACAAGAAGCCATTCAGGAAAGGAATGCCCGCCATCGATAGGGCTGCAAAGACCACAATGGTGAATGTGACAGGCATGAGCCTGCGCAAACCGCCCAGTCTGCGAATATCGCGGGTATGGGCTTCGTGATCTACGATGCCTGCGGACATAAAGAGTGCGGCCTTGAACGTGGCGTGGTTGAGGATGTGGAACACGGCTGCCATCGCCCCAAAGGCCGTGCCCGTCCCCAAAAGCATGGTGATCAGGCCAAGGTGGCTGACCGTCGAGAAGGCCAGCAGCGCCTTGAGATCATGTTTGAAAAGCGCAATCACCGCGCCCAAAACCATGGTGATCAACCCGGCTGTTGTCACAATCACAAACCATTCGGTCGTCCCCGACAGGACGGGCCACATCCGCGCCATCAGGAAAATGCCCGCCTTCACCATCGTCGCCGAGTGCAGATAGGCCGAGACCGGCGTCGGGGCCGCCATGGCGTGCGGCAGCCAGAAATGGAACGGGAACTGCGCCGACTTGGTAAAGCACCCAATCAGGATCAGGATCAGCGCAGGCAAATAAAGCGGGTCAGCCTGAATCAACTCGCGGTTTTGCAAGATCACGCTCAGGTCATAGCTGCCGACGATCTGGCCAAGGATCAGCATCCCGGCGATCA
>CAYLMZ010000014.1:0-32668 GCA_964385035.1 uncultured Loktanella sp. | reverse complement strand
TTTCCCTGCAATTCTGGGATCAAGAAGAAAGCTATCACTATGGAATGGCATAACGCACTGACTTAAATATAGAACGTGCAAGTCGTTGACTGGTGCGATGCGTCTATACATGCGTGCGAAGGCCGGGCCGAAGGATGCTTCGAAAGCAGCGCAATGCATCTGCTATGCGCGCAGAACACCGCATATCAATTCAGCCCAATCTGTCCCCTTGGCACGGACGCCAGACAAACCGCGTGTTCGCGCAAAAAAAGTTTGCAAGTGATCGCGGAATGCGTGTGGACATCAATCAAGGTTGCGGGCCGCCTGCGCGGGGCGGCCCAAAGGCGATACCCGCTTTGCATCAGCGGCCCGGCATGCCTACCCCCCAAGCGTAAGGGTCTCTGACGTCCTAGAACCGCACCTCATATTGGAGTGCTCCGCTCACCGCTTCGTAGTTGTCGTCCCCAAGCCCGCTATAAGTCGCTCGGCCTGTGATACGTGCCCCCCCATCCATCGCATAGCTGAAGCCAAGGGAAATCTCACCGAAGTCTGTTTGCGTTGCCTCAACAGCATCTTCATAGCGAGAGCTTGTCATACTGAAGCCACCAAGGACGAGCAGGTCGCCTGAGTCGATCTCAACCGGCATTTCGACATCCAAACCAATCGTGATGTCGTCCAATGTCACCGTTTGCGCCCGGACCGGGTTACTGTCGCCATCGATATATGCATCCGTTTCGTCAACAGACCGGACATAATCAAGCAATGGCAACAGTTTCACACCGCCGAGTTCCATTTCCCCGACAACGCCCAAGGTGAAGACTGAGCGTTCGCTGTCAAACGTATCTTCATAGGTTCCCAAAGGAGAGATCGTGTTCTCGGAGCGCCCGACCAAATACGAACCCGAGAAGATGAGGGGCTGATTGCTCAGCCGCGCAACTGCATATGGTCCAACGAGGGTCCCGCTTGCCTCAAAGGTCATGTCTTCTTCTTCAGCAAGATAGCGATCAACTTGCAGCATGGCGCCCAGTAAGAAGTTCTCGTTTACGTCAACGTGGGCACCGAAACTCAAGTGAGCGTATCCGGATTCCAGACCTTCGTTGGTGGCCCAGCTTCCTTGACCTTGGGCCCAGACATTCCGCCCCGCGGATGTGGAGAAATCAAAAAAGCCACTGTCTCTGGTCGCGGTGACCATTGCATCACCGGTTGCACCCCCTCGCATGAAACGAGAAAGGTGTGGTTGCGCCCGGCTTGCGGCGCGGGATCGATCTGCCGTAGCTCGGACGATCATTTCTTCGGTTTCAGTCAGCGCATCATTGGTGATCCGAATGATATTCGACGCCTCACTTTCATTCGTGAACGCGTCACTCGCGGCACCTTCGGCAATGCTGATCACGACCTCCAGCGCACCGGCAATCGGCGTGATCACGGCAGAATAGTCAGCATCAGACCCAGAGAAGCTCGTGATCGTTGCGCCAGTGACATTGATATCGGACTGATCAAAGTCAAAAACGGTTTCTGAAAACGCGATACTGATCGTAAAGGGTGTTGTGTCGATCACCCGGTCAGGTGCACCGGTGATCGTAACAGTCGGGTTTTCATAGTCAGGAAACAGGCCGACAGTTGCCATAGCAGAGGTGTTCCCTGCTGCATCGGTCGCCGTCACAGTGACCGTACCACCGATCATATCTGACGCTGATGTCACCTGATACACGCCACCACTGGCCGTGACTGTTCGCACAGTGTTGTCGGGAAAGACGACGCGCACTGTGGAATCGGGCTCTGCTGTGCCACCGATGGTCAAAGAGCGATTGCGGTTGATCAGTGAGGTCGTGATGGTCGGTGCCACAGGCGCGATTGCCGGCGTCACGGTGACTGAGAACTGCGCTGTACCAGTATTGCCCGCAGAGTCCGTCGCTGAAGCTGTCACAACGTTCGTTCCCACAGGGAAATCAAAGGGAGATGTGATTGCGTTGCCGCCCAGCGTGAACGTTGGCGTGATGGATCCATCAACGTTGTCAGCGGCAGTTGCACTAAAAGACACATTTGCGACGTCGCCCGGCCCAGCTTCCACGGTGGTGTCAGCCGGTGGGGTGACTACCGGATTTTCCTGGTCAGTAACAATCACGTTGAATGTTGCCGGTGGTGATGACCTGTTGCCATCGGCATCTTCGGCTATCACGCTCACTTCGGTTGAGCCCAGAGGGAAGCTTCGCGCGCCTGTAACGCTTGTCTGGCCAACGGTGACGATAAGTGTAGGTGACGCGTCCGCATTGTCTGAGGCCGAGAAAGCGCCATTGACCAACGGCAGAACGTTCACTGATGCAGTGGTTGTTCCGGGATCCGCGGCGACAGTCACGTCAGCAAGACTGCCTGTCAGCGTTGGTCCTTCGTTATCCGAAACGGTGACAGTGAAAGAGTCCGTTGTCGCATTCCCCGCCGCATCCGTTGCGCGGAAAGATACGGAGGTGGTCCCAAGGGGGAATGCGCTGCCCGAAGGCAGACCCGCTGTCAGAGCCGGGGAAAGACTTCCATCAACATTGTCCGACGCAGTTACGGTGTAATTGACAACCGCAGTTGACTGACCGGGATCGGTGTCAACAGTGATGTTTGCAGGCACTGAAAGCTGCGGTGCCTCATCATCGGTGACCGTCACATTAAACGAGGACTGTGATTGGTTCCCAGCCGCATCAACGGCACGATACGTGACCGTTGTCACCCCGACCGGGAAGGCCCCGCCTGATGCCGGACCAGATACCAACTGGGGTGTCACCGCACCATCGACGTTATCGTTGGCCGATAAGGTATAGTTTACCACCGCTGTCGCTTGACCGGGGTCGGTGGATACCTGAATTGCGCTCGGGACAGAGATCGCGGGGGGCGTGATGTCCAAGACTGTTATGTTCAATGTATTCGAAGCCGTTGAAGGGTTACCGGCTGTATCAGTGAGCCCACCTGCCGGAAGGCTGATTGTCAAAGGTCCGGGATTCCCAGGCGCGACACCAAAGGTGTATGTGGTGCCGCCACAACTTCCGCCGATAGCGTTTGTCCTTGTCCCGTTTGTTATGCTGATGGCACTATCAACTGCCGCCTGTAGGCCAGTTGCACAGTTAGGCGGTGATGCCGGTCCAACCCCGGTCACTTCTACCGAGACCAAAAACGGAGCACTGACATCTGTGCTAGAGCTGCGAACTTCGACTGTATCGCGTGCATTATCAACAATATATGTCGACTCGTTCGTCGCAGGATTGGTGCCCGGTACATATGCAACCCCGTCCGTGTTCGTAAAGGTCGCCGTTGACGAAATCCCAATAGATACACCGCCATTCAGCCCGGCAAGATTGCCGCCACTGAGCGTCAGGTCAAACGTCGTTCCACTTCCGGTGACAGCCAGCGTTGCTGTTGTCCCCGAAACAGTAAAATCGTTCGCGCCAAGCCCCAGAACAGCCCTGTCAAAGGTCAATCTCCAGCGCAAGGTGTCGGAGTTGGTCGTTTGTGCTGCTGGGGCTGAACGGACCAAGGACAGCGGCACTGGCGCAGGTGCAGCCGCAGGCAATGGCACGCAGTCAGGATCAAGACCCGCGGCGTTAAAGCTTGTGGTCAGGACACCGCCGGTGAACGTGCTACCCAAAGCGCGATCCGGCGTCCGGTCAGTCTCATCGGCAGCGCGAACTGTAAAGTTGCCCGCTACTGTTGGCCTTTGCTGCACTGCAAAGAACAGATCATTGGCAAGATCCGTCTGAGTGGGAAAGGCCTGCGCGGAACGCCCGATAATCGTGTTGTTGGCGTCCGTTGTATAGAACACAAGGATGTCTTGCGGTTGCTGCTGGCCGCCAGGAAAGACAATCGTTTCATCTGCGGTCGTAAACTGTGTAGGAACCGAAATGATCTGCACAAGAAATTGGCTCGACGTCGTTTCTCCGCAGCTGCCATTTGTAAAAAGCCTGACGTTTTGAAGCGCTTGTTGCGCAGACGCCGCAGTCCCTGAGGACAGAGCAACACCAAGCGAAAGACCAAAGACCGCAGCGGATCGGAGGTTAAACACCTTGCTAACTGTCGATTTCGTCAGTCTTTTGAAGTATTCAACCATCATCATCATCTTTCAAAAATTCATTTATATTCAAAATGTTCAGAGAAGGCTCGCACGGGCTCTCTTAACCGTCAAGGCGATTTTCCGCCGATCAAGGGGCCTGATTAAGCACTAGCGGATTGCTTGCCGCTCAATGTGTAGGCGCGAAACGTCGTGATGGAGACACCGAGGCACCTGCAAAACCAAGAAATTGGAAACTACAGTTGCGCGGCAGCAGAGTATTGCCAGCGCGATAGTGGAGGAAAGCTAGACTTGCCATTCTCGGCCCTGTGCTGCCGTTCGTCTGGCCATTTCGATGCTGCACCGCGGCCCGTCGAAGGAAACATTCGCTGCGCCTACTAAGAAAGTTGGTGCGCGAATTCTCACATGGCGGCACTGACTGACATCAGCGCTTGGACGTTTTCATATCTGCTCAGCAGACTGATTTCAGCTGGTTGGGTCATGTTATCGCCACAGCGACAAAGCCAACAGTGGAATGATGCGATAAATACAACTGCCACCCTCAACCTATAGTTGGTTTGATGTTGAAACACATTAGTCACGTGCTAAGGTCTGACCGCCGATAACTTGAGGATTTATGTGCTGGAACAGGTCTTTATATCTTACACACATCAGCACAAAGACGAAGTGAGCGAGGTTGCTGAATACCTGCGTAAGTCAGGATTGACGGTTTTTCTTGATAAGAACCTGGAGCCTGGCCGCGACTGGCGAAAACAGCTCGAAGAAAGGATCAATGCTTGTCAGGTATTCTTGGTCTTTATCACCAAAGATATTCTGGAAAAGCGAGACGGACCTCGGGCGGATAGCTTTGTTTTCGAAGAAATTCACATTGCAAAGGAAGCTGATGTCGCTCGCATATATCCTGTGATTGTTGGGAATATCTCTGTGGAGGTGGACTTTCCGCAAATCGCTGGTTTTCACGGAACCAGAGTAACGAGTGTCCTAGAAACGGTCGCTTCGAAGGAATTTCATCAGCATGTTGCGGATCTCAAAGAGTATATTGAGGCTGGTGGACCTCGCGCTGCACATGACCATATGCGTGCACTTCGCGCCGACAGCGTGATGTGGCCAACGTCAGGTGAAAACCTGATCGAAAAGCAAGCGCTTGCTCTTGCAGTTATGCTCCTGGAAGGTGAGCAGCTCTTTCTCATCAGCGATGCAGCGCAAATTTTTCAGGCACAAATTGAGACACAACTCAGAGACCTGACAGAGGGCGAACTTGAAAAGCAGCCAAGGATTTTTGGAGGCCCCGATCAATCTGAGCTACTAGAAGAAATTGGTGCGCACCGAATGGTGCCTGAGGTCGGCCTAAGTGCGGGCATCCAGCTTGTTGAATTCAAAAGGCCAGGTCACGCAGCCGCTTTGATCGAGTATCTTTGGACCGAACAGCCCAAAGTCCGCGAGCACGATTTGGCGATGTCTTGGGCTGAAAAGTGTCCTGCCGCAAAATCTGGGAAAGTTGAAATTCGCGCGTCCGCGATGGGCGGAGTCTGAAACGTTAAGAACAACATTTGGGGACCGCACATGAGGCCCGCGCCCGACTATCCTTCAGCACCGACGCGGCGTATTCCATCAATAACCTTCTGTACCAGCGGCTGCGCTATACTCCAGCAAATCACCGGGTTGGCAGTCCAGCTCATGGCACAGCTTGGCCAGCGTTTCAAACCTGACACCTTTCACGTGCCCCCGTTTGAGCAAAGACAGATTAGCCTCGGTAATGCCGATCCGCGCCGCAAGCTCTTTCGAGCTGATCTTGCGCCTTGCGATCATGATGTCCAGTCGAACGATGATCATCATCAAACGAACCGCGCGTTTTCAGCCGCGATGTCGCGGGCCATCTCCCAAAGAAGCCCGAGAGACCAGAAGGTGAAGCCAAACAAGACCATCAGCAGGCCATTGCTGGACACTGTGATTTGAAATACCCGCTCACCTTGAACGGCGTTTGCACTCAAGACCAAACCCAACGCCGTTGGTACGACAAGCGTTAACGCCCCTGCGATGATCTGCCAACGCCCAGTTGCGGCGAGTGCCTTTGGCTGTTTGGCGCCAAACCAGTCTTGGCGTGCAAACCCATCAAAGCAGCGCGCAAGGCAGAACAAAGAAGCTCCAAGCGCCAAGGGCGGCAACAAGCTGAGGACCACGGCGCCCATCCACTGTGTCAAAGACACGGTATGCTCCGACGGCAAACCAAGATGCATTACAGCTGCGTGCGCAGCTTCGCCGATGAGCCAAGACAGCAAGACAAGAGCGGGGATGCCTATCCCTACAGCCTTGCAGCACCAAGCCGCCAACCAAGCGCGCCGCGACAGTTTCTTGGATTCTTCATCCGACATTACGAACTCCTCAGTATATGTCTTTTTCTATCCAAATAATTTCTGTAAAACAATAACGAATCATCTAATTGCAATAATTTAATAGAGTTAGACGACATGTATGATGCTATTTCCAAAACAAGCTGCGGAGGCGCAAGTCTTTCGCGTTTTTTGATCTTCATCGGTAGTCTGAGCCTTGCCGCATGTCAGCCAGCGGGATCTTTCGTACCCCAGGAGCCGGTTTGTTCTGGTGCGGAGCCGTATTCAGGTGCGGCACTCCGCAGGCCGATAGACGATGCAGCCCTCAGGATCGTCGCCACCAATCAAAGCGGTATTTCATCGGCCGAGGTGGCGCGACTGCAGGGTGGGTTTGCCCGCGCGCAACAGGCCACCCAAGCGCCCCAACTTGCAGCGGCAGTCTGGCAATCCGGTGGCAAACCTTGGCAGGCTGTGGATGGGACAAAAGACGACCGCCTATTTTATTGGGCGAGCGTCGGTAAGATCGTCACTGCCGCGGCCATTTTGCAACTCGAACAGTCTGGACAGCTAACCATCGACGATCCGATATCGGACTATGTCTCAGGTGTTCCCAACGGCACCGACATCAGTCTTCGCATGTTGCTCACGCACACCTCGGGTCTTTACAGCGTCAACGAAGACCCGATCGTACGCCGCGCGCAAGCGCCATTAGATCTGGCAGGCGTGCTTGCTGTCCTCCAACGCCAGCCACCTTATGCATGCCCAGGCGAAAGATGGCGCTATTCGAACTCTGGCTACACACTTCTCGGTGCAGTGATTGAGGCTGTCACCGGCAAGCCTTATCACGAAGCGGCTGGCGATCTGGTTCTTTCAAGAAGCAATGCGAAGGCGATCCGCGTGTTGGCGCCAGATGACCAGCTTAGCGATGTTGTTTTGCCGAATGGTGACCTGCCGTTCGACATCCGCGGACCACAGGCGGCAGGTGGTATCGTCGCAGACGCAGAGAGCATGGCCCTTTTCTTGGCGGATCTGCTCAGCGGGCAGATCCTTCCCAAAGCGACAGTGCGTTCTATGGTGCAGGACCTCTACCCCATGTTTCAGCCTGAGATGTGGTATGGACAAGGGCTGATCGTCTATGAGCTACCGTCTTCGCCAGAAGGCACAATTTGGATCGGCCACTCCGGCGGTGTTCCCGGTGCGCGGGCAGTTGTCGCCTTCTCGCCCGAGCTGAATGCCATTGTCGCGGTCGCACTGACAGGTGAAGGCTCGGCAGAAGCAACAGCGAACTTGCTCTTTTCAGCATTGGATCGTGCACCATGATGCTGTCGCCACAAATAGTTAGCCTGGCCATCATGGTCGTACTGATAAGCGGCTGCACTAAAGTGAACTGGCCAGCAATATACGATGCTTGGGTTCAGTCACTTGATCAAGAGAACCCCCACTGCAGACCAGCAGGCTTATGATGCGCGTGTCCTCTCTGCCACGCGCCCTGACTATCAGTCTGACAGTGTTGGCGACTGTCGCCTGTCACCGGCCGATACCAGCCAGCCCAGCATTGACCGACAACCTCGGCATGGTCCAGTTGTCTCGCTCTGTTGATAGCGGTGCCTTTGGTGCAATCTCAGGCATTGTTGTCTCGCAAGACAGTCAGATCATTTTCGAAGACTATTTCGGCAACTCACGTCCAGATACACCGGTCGACATGCGGTCTGCCGGAAAATCCCTAACGGCCCTCGCCGTTGGTATCGCCATCGATGACGGCACGTTGCCCAGTATCGAAACTCCGGTCTGGCAGCAGTTTGCAGATCGCGGCCCCTTTCGCGACGACGGGCCCGAAAAGCAGGGCATTACGGTCGAAGACCTGTTGCGCATGTCATCCGCGCTTGATTGCGATGATTGGGCACCACGCAGTCCAGGTAATGAAGAGCGGATGTATCGAACGAAGAATTGGACCGACTTTGCCCTAAACATCCCCACCACACCGTCCAGCGATCGCTTCAGCTACTGTACGGCAGGTGTGTTCTTGGTCGGCCAAATGATTGAGCGATTAGCCCAAACACCCTTCGATGTTTTCATGGCAGACCGCCTCTTCGGTCCTTTAGGTATTCATGAGGTGGATTGGACCCGTTCGCCTTCGGGTGAGGTGCAAAGCGGCGGGCAACTCAGCCTCAGGGCACGCGATACCGAACGCCTTGGTCGACTGGTTTTGCAAGGTGGCGTTTGGAACGGGTCGCGCCTGCTGTCCGAACGGTGGATCAGTCAGATGCTTACTCCGCATAGCCAAGCAGGACCCAACCTCGGCTACGGTTATTTGTGGTGGATCACGAGTGTTGGTCGGACCAGCGATGGCCAACGCATTGAAGCGGAAATGATGATCGGAAACGGCGGCAATCTTGTTGTGATTGTTCCTACACTTAAGGCTGTCATCGTCATTCAAGCGAAAAACTATAACCGACCGGGTCATTTTGAAATGTCGATGACCCTCGTCCGTCAATTCATCATTCCAGAATTAACGCGACAGCAAATGTCGCAAAATCCTTGACTGCGCGACGCAAAACCCGGGACCAGGACTGTGCAAGTTTCCAAAAACACCAATCCAACGACCGCAATACTCTTCGACTGTGATGGCGTTCTTGTTGATACAGAAGGCCCTGCCAACGATGCGATGGCAGCTCTTTTTACGAAGGCCGGATGTGCCATGACCGGCCATGAATGCAGATTGCGCTTTCAAGGCCTGTCGCTGACAGCCGTAGCGGAAAGGCTGGCAATCACTGAGGGGATCATTGTCCCCCCTGAACGAATTGATGGTGCAGTTCATGCAGCATTGGCATCAGGAGTTTCCGAAGTGCCCGGAGCGAGGGAGTTTGTTGAAACTGCCATCAGCCATGGCATTCCCATCTGTGTCGCTTCATCAGGCAGTGTCGAAAAAATGAACATGACGCTTTGGCAAACCAGCCTATTGCCCTTCTTCAAAAACCGCCTGTTTAGTACCAACGCGGTCAAACGGGGGAAGCCTGCACCCGATATCTTTCTCTATGCCGCAGAAAAGCTAGGGGTCGAGATAACTGCCTCCGTCATTGTTGAAGACTCCCTGAACGGGATCCGCGCTGCTGTCGCATCAGGTGCTCGGGTGATTGCCTTGTGTCGAGATGAGTTTGCCGATCCCGAGCTTGCCAAAAATGAAGGCGCAGAGCCCGTTTCTAGCCTTGCTGAGGCAGCCAAACTCTTGGGTATGCAGATATGATGGCAGTATCAGTTCTGGCTCAGACCAAAAGTCTCTGGATACATGGGGCTGCAATGTCTGGGATGACATGGGACAATTTGCGCGCCTATCTACCCAATTCTTCTGCGCCAAATCTGCCCGGACGAGCAGATCAGCCTGCTGCCACCACCCCCTGTGTCGAAGACTATGCAGAAGCTTGTCTACCTTATCTTCAAGAACCGTCAGTCGTCATCGGTCACTCCTTGGGAGGGATGGTCGCGCTTGAACTCGCGGCGCGTTATCCCGAACGGATCAAAGCGCTCATCTTGATCGAGGCGATAGCGACTGTGCAGGACAAACCCTTTATTCGGTTGGTCCCTCTGCTATTGGGCCCGTTACTCTCTGTGATCGGTCCGCGCACATTCTTGCGATTTGCCGGGCTTGGGCAGCCCGTCGAGGTAGCCCGAGAGCTCATGCGTCACGAACCGGTCCTGCGGTCAGATACACTGCGAGACGATCTGACAGCAGCAGCCGTTTATGATGGGCGCAGACATCTTAGCTCTGTGCGATGTCCCACCTGCCTGATCTATGCAAGTGAGAACCATTCCATGCGGGCGGGAGCAGACCTAATGGTTTCGCGGATAGCAAATGTTGATCACCAAATCATTCCCGGCGGCCACATCCTTCACACAGAAAACGAGGCAGGGGTCAGACACACAATCGATAAATTCTTGGAAACTCGCCTGAGCAACGAGGCTTTAAATCCATGATGCTGTTCGATCCAACAATACTCGTAGCGTATTGTGGCCTCGCGCTTTTACTCGCGGTGACACCTGGCCCAGACATGATTTTCGTTATTGCCAATGGCCTGCGGCATGGGGTGAGAGGCGCCTTGGCAGCCTCATTTGGTGGCGCTGTGGGCACCGTTTTGCACGCATTCTTCGCAGCAATCGGCGTTGCAGGTCTCCTGGCGGCACTGCCAATGGCCTTTGATCTCTTGCGCGTTCTGGGAGCTCTTTACTTGATGTTTATGGGTATCCTGGCGCTCAGAGCCGTGAACGTATCGCAAAGCAAAGACAATGCTATTGGCGCAGTCTATCCGACATCACTGAAAACTGCCTTCCGTCGCGGGTTCATTACTAACCTCCTCAACCCAAAGATCGTTATCTTTTACCTTGCTCTGTTGCCACATTTCGTTGATCCGGACCGCGGCCCGGTCGGCCTGCAAATGTTTGTCCTTGGCTGCATCCACAACTTATTCGGGATCGTTGTCCTGATCTGTGTAGGGACGCTGGCTGGAAGGGCCTCGGACATTCTTTCAGGGTCAGGCTTTAAGAAGCTCATGGATAGCGCGGCGGGACTGACGTTTCTCGCGCTGTCCGCCATGCTGGTTCTTGAGCCTGCTCAAGAGAGAAGCCTTTAGAATTTCAGTTACCGCTACTGGGCCTTTTGCTCGATCCAAACCCCTGTGAAGTAGGGTGGTAAAATATCCGGAACATCCGCCATTGCTTCGCAGTCGATGTTGGACATGAGCAAACACCAGTCACCTTCGGGCGCTAGCTTTGGGGGACAAGAGACCCGGACATCAGAGAAGCTGCCTATAACGAGCAGACGGGTCAGACCGTCATTACGAACATAGGCCATGATATCAGGATGGTCTGGTAGACGCATCTCAAAGTCGCCATTCACAATGACAGGCTGCGTCTTCCGCAGCTGGATCAAGGCCCTGTACCAAGCAAAAACACTCTCTGGATCATTCCTGTCCGATGCGACATTGATTTGCGTGTAGTTCGGATTCACCGCCATCCAAGGCGCTTCATCAGAGAAGCCGGCCCAGTCTCCTGCCGTCCACTGCATTGGTGTGCGGGCATGATCCCGCGCGTTGGCATTAGCACCTTCCAAGAATTCCGATAGTGTTCCGCCTGCGGCCATGACTTCGCTATATTGTCCATGAGTTTCGATATCCTGAAACTGGTCAAGTCGCGAAAACCGCGCATTGGTCATGCCGATTTCTTCACCTTGATAAATGAAAGGCGTGCCCTTCATCAGATAAGTCACAGTCGCCAGCATCTTGGCACTGCGCACGCGATAGGGGCCATCGCATCCGTAGTGCGAAACGGGGCGTGGAAGATCATGATTAGACAGATAAAGCGAATTCCATCCATCTTCTGCAAGGGCCTCTTGCCAATCAGCAAGTATCATTTTGTGGGTCGGCAAATGAAACAGATTAGGGCCAAATCGCCCCTTTTCTGAATCCCATGCAGCCTGAATGTGATTGAACCCAAACACCATATCCAGTTCTTTACGGTCGCGCCCGCAATAGCTAAGCGCAGTATCGGGCGTCGCAGCCCAGCTTTCGCCAACAGTCATGATATCCCGTCCAGCAAGGCACCGTTCATGCATCTCGCGAATAAAGCGATGCATATCAGGACCCTCATAGTAGTGGCGGGCATCGATATCCTTGCCGACCAGTTCGATCACATCCATGCGAAAGCCACCAATCCCGCGATCAAGCCACCAATTCATCATGGTGTAAATCTCTTCCCGCAACGCAGGATTGTGCCAATTCAAATCTGGTTGCTGCCAGCCAAAATGTCCGTAGCAGTATCGTCCGACCTCTGGCACCCACTGCCATGCAGACCCACCGAAACATGCGCGCTGATCGTCTGGCGGAGAACCGTCAGGTCGCGGATCGCGCCAGTAAAAGTAGTCATGTTCAGGGCAATCCCGACTTTGGCTTGCACGTTGAAACCAGCGGTGGTCAGACGAGCAGTGGTTAACCACCAGGTCCATGACAATCCTTATGTCATGCTTTGCCGCTTCGGCCACGAGCTTATCAAAGTCGGCCAGAGTGCCAAACTCAGGAGCAATTGCGTAGTAGTCCGCGATGTCGTACCCGTTGTCGCGCATCGGGGAGGCATACACAGGGGACAGCCAAACAAACCCGATCCCTAAATCCGCAAGATGATCCAGCTTGCTGATGATGCCTGGAATATCTCCGATCCCATCGCCATTGCTGTCACAAAAGCTACGCGGATAGATCTGGTAACCGGTGGCTGTCTTCCACCAGGGTGTGGTCTTGGTCTTCATAAGGGTCCCCAGAATCAAAAGGGCCTCGGGGCACGCAAAGTCGCGCGCACCCCGAGACGGGAGGAAATCAGTTCAGTGCTTTCCAACTGGCATCAATGCGGGCGGCTATCTCGGCCGCATCAGCACCGCCAGTATAGTCAACCATGCCCGTCCAGAACGATCCTGCACCGACCGCACCTGGCATCAGGTCAGAGGCGTCGAACCGGAAAGTGGTCGCGTCTTGCAGGATCTGACCTTGGCGGCGCAGGCTGTCATTGTGATAGGCCTCGGCTGCGACACCAGTGTGCGGCGTCAAGAAACCCTGCGTTTCGATCGCCATCCAAATCTCATGCGCGATGGGTGTCTTCAGGAACTCGATCAACCCGCGGGTGGCCTCGGTCTCATCCGTGACAGAAACAAGCGTCCCTGCACCAAGCACGGGATTGCCAAGGTCTTTGCTGTCGTAGGACGGAAAGTAGAAGAAGTCTACGTCTTCACCAACGACCGTACCTTCAGGAAAGAAAGCGGGAATGAACGAGGCCTGGCGATGCATCATGCACTGCTGCGGGGACGAGAACAGGCCCTCTGGGCTGTCACGGAAATCTGTCGATGCAACTGCCCTCTGGCCACCGTTGACAAAGGCATCCTCACGGGCAAACCAACCGAACTCTTCGATAGCCGCAACGATGCGCGGATCATCAAAGCCAATCGTGTTGGTAACCCAGTCATCGTAAACTTCAGGGGGTTGCGTACGCAGGAGCAGGTCTTCGACCCAGTCCGTTGCAGGCCAACCGGTCGCCGCACCAGAACCCAAGCCAATACACCAAGGCGTTACATCGTCAGCTGCCATTTGCTCGGTCAGTGATTTGAGTTCCTCCATGGACCCGGGGACGTCATAGCCAAGGTCTTCAAAGTTCTCAGGCACATACCAGACCAGGGATTTGACATTTACGTTGTACGAAAAGCCGTAAAAGCCATCGACCCCGGCGCAGCTTCCAAGGGCGGTCCATGAAGGGCCTGCCGCATAGTTGTTTCTCATCCAGTCAGCTGTATCACCACCCAGATCAGCCAACTGACCCCGGCGGGCCAGATCACACATCAGCCCAGGCTGCGGGAATACGGCGATATTCGGTGGCGACCCGGCCTCGACATCAATCACAATCTGCTGCTCGAATGAATCCGAGCCACTGATCTGAACTGTCGCTCCGGTCGCCTGTTCAAAGTAGTCCATAACTGCATTGGCCGCGTCCGCATCTGGCCCCAGCCAAGGTGAAGCAAAAGTGACCGTCTGCCCCGTATAGTCATGCGATGCTGCAAATTCGGCCAAGCTGTCCCAACTGAACGGACCCTCGCCAATGGCAAAGGTCAGGTGACCATCGGCAAACGCCGGACTCGTCGCCAAAGCCAGACAGATGGCAAGTTTTGATGATGTATGCTTCATGATTTTGCTCCTCCCAGAATCGTTGTGGCGAAACCGCCGATGGAAGACGTAAGACGCTTCTCAACATTATGGAAATACGATATACGCGCTTTAATATAGATAATATCTATGGGAGGAGGAAATGGACCGGCTGCTTCGCCAGTTCCTGATGGTAGCGGAGATCGGGAGTGTCTCGCTTGCTGCTGAAGCTATGAACATCTCACAGCCAACAGTTACTGTGAATATGCGCAAGCTTGAGGACAAGCATGGTGTGACGCTGCTGAAACGCAGTTCGCGCGGTGTCCTCCTGACCGAATATGGGCGGATCCTTTATGAGCACGCCAAAGTCATGGCCCGTCTTGATGCGCAAGCAGGCGCCGAGATTAGATCACGCCGCATGCTGGATCGCCCCTCTTTGAAAGTCGGAACTGGCTTTGCGTGGTGGGCACCTCTTGTCGAACCCACGCTTGCAGCATTTCGCCAAGGCTGGCCAGAAGTAATCGTTCACGTAGAAATCTGTAGCAGTTTCGATGGTTTGCGGCATCTTCACAGTGGCGATGTACAGTGTTTTCTGGGATCGCGGGTCAATGGGGTGAACACTACCGCGGGTTTCACCTTTGAAAAGCTGTTCGAAGTAGAGGACCGGTACTTTGTCAGGCAGGACCATCCGCTTGCCGGTCACACGATCCGGCGTCGTGATCTCAAAGCATTTCCCCGGCTTGATGTGGCGCCCTTGGTCAACAGGCACTTCGGCATCGTCGAGGCACCAACCTCAGTCTCCGAACCAGAATGGAGCCACCCGCTCAGAGCGCCACTCTCGACCAACTCGGTCATGGCGGGTTGGAGCATCCTGCGCAACAGCGACGCCTATCTCATCTATCCCATAGCCGTAAAAGGTGAGTTTGAAGCCGCAGGGCTGACCGTTTTGGATGTTTCAGATCGACCCTCAGAAACAGTCGATATCGGCATTTACACCCTCAAAGGCATCACCCAAAGCGACGTCGCCGCCGCTTTCATCGACGGGCTGAAACACCAGGATCGAGACAGCATCACGTTTGCCTGAGGGCCTTACCTGAACTCTGCTACACCATCATCTGAAGACATCTTAACGATGACCACGCCTTGCTTGCGGCGGCTTTCGACGCGGCGATGGGCCTCTTTCATTTCTTCAGGCGTATAGATGTGATCAACGACCGGCCGTAAGCACCCGGCTTTTGCTGAAGCGATCACCTCATCGAAGAGGGCCTTGTCTTCCGCTGCAACGCCAGAGATCAGGCGCTTTCCCGAAAGGCGCGCGATTGCAGGCCCAAGGATCATATCGCGGCCGTGCCCAGCAATGAGAAGCATCTGACCACCACTGCGCAGCAGATCCTTCGCCTTCCGCCAACCCAGATTGCCTGCGATATCAACTACCGTGTCAAACCCACCGGTCGGTGCAGTGATCTCGCTCAGATCGTAGGGCATGACATCGTTTGCACCCTGTTTTCGCACAAGATCGGCATTGCCCGACGAACAAACAGCTGTGACGTGTGCACCAAATCCTGATGCCAGCTGAACCAGCGCCAATCCTACCGCGCCCGAAGCACCGTTGATCAAGATCCGGTCCCCTTTTTCCAACGCCCCCTTGCGCATCAGATAATCGTAGGCAGTCGTGCCAGCAAAACAGAGCCCTGCCGCTTCTTCAAAAGACAACCCATCGGGTTTGAGGGCCACATTGGCATTCTGTGAGATCGTAAGATGACTGGCGTGGGCGCCCAAAGCGGCACCCGGAAAGGCGATCACAGGATCACCAACCTGAAAGCGCGTCACATCAGGCCCTGTTGCAATCACAACGCCCGCGCACTCGGTACCAAGCACCGGCTTACGCGGCCCAAACAGACCGATGGCAGGACGCCCAAGCCACCCCAACCCTTTCGGCATACATAAGCTTCGCAAACGCCAATCGGCGGAACTGACACTCGCCGCATGGACGGCGATCAGGATGTTGTCTGTTTGGGGTGGCTCGAACTGCACCGGCACGCGCTCGATCACTTCCGGCGGACCGTACCGCCGATAGACAAAGGCAAATCCGTCGATCTGATCCATATGTTAGCCAACCACGCGGTGTCCGCGCCCTTGCATACAGCTTACAACAATCTGCCGCCGTTCGGTGTCCTGATCTGCCACGGCACCAATCCAACCGGCGGCGGCCCCAAGCACGACACCCCAAGGCAAAAAGTCGGGGTCTTCGTGATCTGCAACCGCTCCACCAAAGACAGCCCCCGCGGCAGTCGCAACACCGACTTCTGCGGTGCCAGTTGGGCTTTGCTTTGCCAGCTGCTCACAGGCCGTTAGATCGCTCTGATAGGAAGGCGACGCAGGTCCATCAAGGATCAGGGCGTCGTCGCTGAGTTCGGCACATGCCGAAAGGACCAAAATCACGCCAACAAAATGGAAAATCCGCATCAGGTTACATCCTTGCATCAAGTAAAGGTTCGTTTGTCCAAGTCCACGCTAGCCAAGCAATGATCAGCAAGGCGATGACTTCGACACTGGCGAGCAGCAGGTAGTGGGGCGCCAGACTGCCCCCGCCCACCACAAAGACAATCGCAATGGGTGCTGCAATCAGATTGGCAAGCCGATTTAGACCATTGGGCAGCACCAGACTGAGGACAACCATGGCCGTGCAAATCTGGATCAACCCTGCCGCGACAAGCAGCAACATGGGCGTCATTGTTACCCCTTCGATCATCCCAGTCTGCAACTGTTGAATCGTACCCGGTAGGAAAAGAGAAAGCACATCCGCAAAGGCCATGTTCAAGCAGACCATCACCCACAGAAGCGGAATTACCTGGTTTCTATACATCGTAGTTTCCTTTTCGAGTCGTATATACACTGTATATATAGACTGCATCACATATACAGTGTATATATGTCAAGGGCGCTCATTCATGACCGGAGAAAAAGCTACGTGCCGCGAAAAACACTGACGCAACACGACGTGATTGAAACCGCCATGTCTTTGGCGGATGCATCAGGGATCGAGATGTTGTCGATGCGCAAAGTCGCGCAAGTCCTCAAGGTCACGCCAATGTCGCTTTACAATCACGTGGACAACAAAGAGGACCTTCTGGACCTGATGGTTGACCGCGTTGTTGAGGCGTTTGTCCGACCCGACCCCGATCAAGGCTGGCAAAAGGGCCTGCGGGCCCGTGCGGTGTCGATGCGGCAAGAATTTCTAAAGCATGGGTGGGTGTTGAGCTTGCTCACTTCGCGCATCAGCCTGAGCGAGGCAGTGATGCGAGACATGGACGCTACAGCAGGATGCCTGTTAAATGACGGCCTGAACCATCAGCAAGCAGATTGGGCCAAGAATACGGTCGACAGTTTTGTTTACGGGTTTGTCATTCAGGAAATCAATTTTCCGGTCGATGCTGCCGACTATCAGGAAGCCGCAAAGCATTTCCTGCCCATGATTAACGACGCTCAATTTCCATACATGTACAGCGGTGCTCAAGCTGTGGCTTCCGGGACATATAATGGAATCATTCCGTTCGAGTTTGGTCTGGACCTTGTAATCGAAGGGATCACGACAGCGTTTAGGCAACCCGTTCGCTAAGGCATACCGGAGCAAGCTGTATGCCGACAACCAACTTTTTCAATTTGCAAAACCAACGAAGGTCAGCAGTTGGGAAAGATTGAACCGCGAGGCTGTTTGTAGAAATGCTCGGCAGTATATCCACAGCCCTCTGCAATTGTTTCCGCTGATCAAGAAAGTTCAATGACACCGAGGGTGAAGTGGTTGTCCTCTTACGGTTACATTGCCCGACTTGGAGGCACCCAGTCCATTTTGCGTTTAGAGCTCTCGAGCCAACCCCGCTCTGGTCTCGTTTTTCTCAATGTGGACGACTTCGACCATCACCCATCGGCCGAGCTGCGCGAAGCATTTACAATGTTCTCTGACTCTCCAGGCGCGAACATCTCTGCAGATCCTTATCACCCATGGGAGGACGTGGAACAGACGAAACTCGCTGTTGCGCATGCTGTGCGATCCATTTCCGGGTCCTGACGGCGTCTGAAGCGCCCGAAAGCCAAGACCATTTGACGCGCGAGTGAACCCGCGCCGATCGAAGGTTTTTCATTTTTTTCTCGCCATTGTCGATTGGGGCGCTTTTCGTCCGTCGTTTGGGTGAAGTGGCTGAAATGCTCTTCTCAAACCCAACAGCGAGGACAAAGAAATGGCCTTCACGAAGACTGATAATCTGGGCCATGGCACGGACCATGATCCAAAGCGGTCAATGATCCTGATCGGTCCGAACTTTCAGCTTGGCCTTGCCAATATCGCCGTCCTTACGGCTTAATCTCACTACCAAACAGGAAACTCATACGATGCGTTATACATTTTTGCTTTATTCTGATCCCGCAATGGCCGCTGGCATGACCGAAGAAGATTGGGCCAAATCCAAGGAAGTTTACGGCCAATACATCGGTGCCTTGCAAGAGGCCGGTGTCTTTATTGATACGGACTGGTTGCACCCGGCGGACACGGCCACAACGGTGACTTTGGCTGGCGGGGAAAAGCAGGTTCAAGATGGTCCTTTTGCCGAAACCAAGGAAACACTGGGCGGCTTCTTCGCGATAGAGGTTGAAAACCTCGATGAAGCCATGAAGTGGGCTGAGAAATGCCCCCACGTTCACTACGGCAAGCTGGAAATTCGTGCATCTGCTATGGGCAGCGTGTGATCCGCAGTGAGGTGCAGGCGCGGGCGGAGGATGTCGCCCGCGCCGCCTATGGCAAATTGATCGCGATGCTGGCCAGCCGATCCGGTGACATCATCGCGGCAGAAGATGCGCTTGCTGATGCCTTTGTGGCAGCTTTGAAAACTTGGCCTGAGCGCGGCATTCCCGACAAACCCGAAGCATGGCTACTGACTGTGGCCAAGAACAGACGCACCGATCAGGCGCGCAAGGATGCCCGTCTGGTCATCACAGATGAGGCAAACGATATGGCTGACGCACAAGCCGTTGACCCCGACGACACACAAATGGATGACAGGTTGAAACTGCTTTTTGTCTGCGCTCATCCCGCCATAGACGAAAAGATCCGGACACCCCTGATGCTTCAGACTGTTCTGGGTCTTCAGGCAGAGCAAATCGCAAAGGCGTTTTTGGTGTCACCCACAGCGATGGCGCAACGTCTGGTGCGCGCAAAGAAAAAGATCAAGTCCGCAGGCATTCCCTTTGTGGTGCCCGAACCAGAGACCTTGCCTGAGCGGATGGGCGCGGTTCTCGAAGCGGTCTATGGGGCCTATGCGATTGATTGGTTGGAAGGCGATGGTGACCTCAGCCATGAGGCGTTCTTTTTGTCGAATATTCTTGCTGAGCTGGCGCCGGAAGATCCCGAAGTTCTGGGACTGACCGCGCTGATCGGCTTCATTGAAGCCCGCCGTCACGCGCGCACAGAAGCCGGCACCTTGGTCCCCGTGCCAGAACAGAATGTCGATCTTTGGGACAATCAGCTGATCGAGCGATCAGCGAGCATCCTGACACGCGCCTCGCGCAAGGGCCGTCCGGGTCGTTTCCAACTGGAAGCTGCGATCCAATCCGTGCACGCAGCGCGATCCGCGACCGGAAAGACCGACTGGCGCGCTCTGTCGCAGCTCTATCAAGGGCTGATGCATGCTTATCCTTCGATAGGCGGCGCCGTCGGGCGCGCCGCGGTTGTGGCCGAAGACGCGGGCCCGGCTGAAGGGTTACGCATGCTGGAGTTGATCGCACCCGAGGCTTCGCAGGCATACCAACCGTTCCATGCTGTGCGGGCGCACTGTCTGGCAGAGCTTGGTCGGACAGCAGAGGCAGCAGAAGCCTATAATCAAGCGGTTCTTTTGTGCACTGACGGGCCGTCAAAAAAGTGGCTTGAGAAAAAAATCGCAGATTTGCGAAAAAAAATGTCGTGACCCGTCGATTGGCCGCGTCCCTGTTCGTCGTGTTGGCAGAAGGGAAAGAAAAACCCTTGCACCCAACAGACCAAAAGGAACGAACCTATGACAATCATTTACACAATCGCCGCCCTGATCGCCGCAGTTGCCTTGATCGCTTTGCTTTTGCCACGCAAGGTCGTGGTCAGCCGACAGGCGGATGTGGCCATGCCCCCCCAAGAGGTTATCGCCCGCGTTGCCAGCACCCAAGGTTTCCAGACATTCAACCCCTACTGCACAACTGATCCGGACCTGAAGATCACACCGTTTGGCCCAACGGAGGGCGTCGGTTCCGGCTTCCGCTTTGAGGGGAAAGAAGGCAAAGGGACACAGACAGTAACGGCGGTCACTTCTTCAACTGTCACGCATCTGATCGACCTTGGTGCCATGGGCAAACCTGTTCAGACGATCGAAGCAAAGCCGTCTGACACTGGCGCTCTGGTCACATGGACCGTGACGTCTGACATGGGTTACAACCCGATCTTCCGAATTTTCGGGCTCTTCATGGACCGCATGCTTGGCAAGACTTACGAGCTTGGCCTCAAGAACATAAAGGGCCTCGCCTAACGGCAGATCGCAAAAAACGAAGGGGGCGGGTCATTGGGCGCGCCCCTTTTGGGTCGTGTCTGAATGGCGGGACGCAAAAACCGATCTTGCGTTTCGGTTGCAACAGCGTAGATTTCCATCATGACGGAAAATCCCGACAGCATCTTAAACGCCCTTCCTGCAAAGCTGAAAGACGCGCGCAAGGCGCAAGGGCTTTCCCTAGAAGCGATTTCAAATCTTAGCGGCGTGTCCCGTTCCATGGTGAGCCAGATCGAGCGGGGTGAAAGTAGCCCCACGATCGCCACCCTTTGGAACCTGACCCGTGCCCTCAATGTCGATTTTTCGGGGTTAATGGCGCAAGAGCGGGCCGGTGACCGCGTCGATGTACTCAGAGCATCCGAGGTGCCCACCATTGAAAATATGGGGAAAGGTTGTCGCATAGCAATTCTTTCGCCACCACAAGAAGCCGGCGGACACGAAGTCTATGATATCAGTTTTGACGAAGGCGGCTTTCTGAAAAGCCAACCGCATTCATCCGGTGCGCTTGAGCAGCTGACAGTGCTGGACGGGACCGTTCGCGTCATATCGGGCAGCGCAACGTCTGAACTTATGGCGGGCGATACAGCGCGATATGCAGCCGATGTGCCCCACGAGATCATAGCGCTGGACGGTCAAGCGCGGCTATTTCTCATCGTGAAAGCCCCATAATTTCGCCGTAGCGGATTTTCATACAATATAGCGGATTATTTTATTGCGGATGCAATTCCGTTATGACAGAAATTGGGCATTGATGGAGAGAGTCATGCCCAAACCGTTCATTGCCGACATCACGCGCACCCTTCACCAAATTGAGGCGGATGGCCTCTACAAACGCGAGCGGCTGATCACCTCTGCGCAGGCGGGCACCGTTTCGGTAGAGGGCACTGATGCCATCAACCTTTGCGCCAATAATTACCTTGGGCTTGCAAATCACCCTGCCCTGATCACGGCAGCCAAAGAGGCGATGGACATGCACGGGTATGGGATGGCCAGTGTGCGCTTTATCTGCGGGACGCAAGGCATTCATCGGGACTTGGAACAACGGCTGGCCCGCTTTCTCGGGATGGATGATGCGATCTTGTTTGCCGCTTGTTTTGACGCAAATGGCGGGCTGTTCGAACCGCTCTTGGGGCCTGATGATGCGATCATCTCTGACAGCCTGAACCACGCGTCGATCATTGATGGCATCCGTCTTTGTAAGGCAAAGCGCTATCGCTACGCCAACAACGACATGAAAGATCTTGAGGCCAAGCTGAGATCAGCCAAGGCAGATGGGGCGCGTCACATCATGATCGCGACCGATGGGGTGTTCTCGATGGACGGCACCTTGGCAAACTTACCCGCCATACGGCGTTTGGCAGACAAGTATCATGCCATCGTCATGGTGGATGATTGTCATGCGACAGGCTTTATGGGCAAGCGTGGCGCGGGAACGCCGGATCATTTCGGTGTCGACGTTGACATTCTCACAGGCACCCTCGGCAAGGCGTTGGGCGGTGCTATTGGCGGCTATGTCGCGGGGCCGCAACCGGTGGTCGATCTGCTGCGTCAGCGCGCGCGCCCCTATCTGTTTTCCAACTCTTTGCCCCCTGCTGTCGTGGCCGCCGGACTGAAAGCCATCGGGTTGATTGAGGACGGCACCGCGTTGCGCGCGCAGTTGTTCGCCAATGCTGCCTATTGGCGCAAAGGCCTGACGCAACTGGGGTTTGATCTGCTGCCCGGCGATCATCCCATCATTCCCGTCATGCTTGGAGAAGCACAACTTGCCCAGGACATGGCCGCACGTCTGTTTGAAGAAGGCGTCTATGTCTCCGGCTTCTTTTTTCCTGTCGTCCCGCATGGGCAAGCCCGCATTCGCACGCAGATGAATGCATCCCTCAGCATGGAGGACCTTGATCGGGCGCTCGCTGCATTCGGCAAAGTCGGCCGTGAGTTGGGAGTGATCCAATGACCAGAAATACAATGGCCGCCCTTGCAAAAACAAAGCCGGAAGAAGGTTTGTGGCAGATCGAGGCGCCAGTGCCGGACATCGGCCCGGATGATGTGCTGATCCGTGTGAACAAAACCGGGATCTGTGGCACGGATATTCATATCTGGAATTGGGATGACTGGGCCGCCACGACTGTGCCTGTCCCGATGATCACAGGGCATGAATTCGCAGGAGAAATCGTGGACATGGGCCGCGATGTGACCGGACTTTCGCTGGGACAGCGGTGTTCCGGCGAAGGGCATCTGATCGGCACAGACAGCCGTCAGTCGCGTGCGGGCAAATTTCACCTCGACCCCGGCACACGGGGGATCGGCGTGAATGAACAGGGGGCCTTTGCTGAATACCTGCGACTGCCTGCCTTCAACGTCGTGCCATTGCCCGATGATATACCAGATGAGATAGGTGCAATTCTCGATCCTCTGGGCAACGCAGTGCATACCGCGCTCAGCTTTGATCTTCTGGGCGAAGATGTGTTGATCACCGGCGCAGGGCCAATCGGCATCATGGCTGCCGCCGTGGCGCGTCATGCCGGCGCACGCAATGTCGTTTTGACGGATGTGAACCCTCATCGGCTGGATTTGGCGGCACATGTGGTGCCCAGTGTGCGTCCGGTCAACGTCGCGCAGGAAGACTTGCGGGATGTGATCCATGAACTGGGTATGACCGAAGGTTTTGATGTGGGCCTTGAGATGTCCGGCAGCCAAGCCGCGCTGGATCAAATGGTCGACGCCTTGGTGATGGGCGGCAAAGTCGCGCTGCTTGGCATCCCGCCCGGCCAATCGCCCGTAAACTGGAGCACAATTGTCTTCAAGGCGATCACGATCAAGGGTGTCTACGGACGCGAGATGTTTGAAACCTGGTACAAGATGATCGCGATGCTGCAAAACGGCCTTGATGTCAGTCGGGTCATCACACATCAGTTCGATATGGCCGACTTTGCACAAGGATTTGCACAGATGAAGTCAGGGCGTTCGGGCAAGGTGGTTCTGAACTGGCGGTAGGCCTCCTGCCCCGGCATCCCGTCACAAAAGAAAAAGGCCCAGCATGCGCTGGACCTCTTTCGTTCCCTGAGAACTGCTGGCTTAAAACTGATACGACACGCGCAGTGATGCGGTTGTCACGTCAAGGTCCAGCCCATCGGTGTCGTTGAAATCTTCGAACTGGTGCTGAAGGACTTCCCAACCGATCCGCAAGGCATCGCTGCGCTTGTATTCGATACCCAAGCCTGCAAATGCGCCTGTCCCGTCACCATCAACAGCGCCGGACGTCTGTGCTTGCACAGCACCTGCGGTCAGATATGGCAGCCAGTCGCCGGCATCATAGCCCGCACGGAGCTTGGCCCGTGAAATTGCGTCAATTTCGACGCCGTCACCGGGGATGTCGCTTTCAATTGTTGTGCCATCGTAATCGACCTCACCGCCCAGAACGATGCTGCCAAAGTCATAGAGATAGCCTGCATGGACACCGAAGATTGCACCGTTGGTGTCGTCGTCCAATGCATCACTGTCGACATCTGCATAGCCAAGCTGGCCACCCACATAGAAACCCGTCCAATCAGTGGAAGGCATCACAGGCACAACCGCCGGGGCCGGCGTTTCGATTGGTTCTGCCATGCCACCCGCTAAAGCGGCGGAAGATGTGGCTGTCAAAGGTGCTGCAACGATCAATGACGCAAAGATAGTCCGCAGATGTGTCATGTTTTTCTCCATTTATTTTGCTTAGACAGCGGCCTAACGTGTCTGGCGCGGTGCGGTTCCCTCGCAATCAGAATTTTTATGTGCTGGGTGCCGCGAGCAGTCTTGAGGACTGAATGAACAGGCGCGCAAAAGTGGCGACCAAGGCAAAGGCAATCAGCCCGAGATAGCGTTCGTAAATGCCGTCGATCTCGGTTGGAAGAAAGAAGAATACGGGCGCCGAGACCGTCCAGACAATTGATATGGCGACAAGTGCCTGTCCGTAACCCGTGCCGACGCGGTAGGCGCCGCCCGACATCAGCCAAGGCACGGCCGACATCAGAATTCCCAACACATAGACGAGGTAGACGTGGATCACGACGCCTTCACTATCATTGTCGCCATATTCGTTTCGGGCCCCGATCAGGAACACGATCAGCGCGAGCGCGCCAAGGCCCACGATGCCGAGGCTCCATCTCGGACCACCCAGATGCAGATGTGCCGCCAGCAAGGCGATTGCCAGAAGCGACGCTGAAAATGCGTAGATGCCGATATCGACAATGAATTCGTATCGCCCCGCCCCGAGGTCGCTGATCGTATCGGCAATCCAGTCATGATCCGGCACGACGAAATCAGCAACCAGAATAGAGACAGCAAAGATCGCACAGCCCGCAATGGCATAGTAACTCAGCCACCTCAGAAGTGCGGGTTGCGGGTTTGAATTCAGTCCGCGATCCGAATGCCACATGCCAGTTATTCCCCTTTTTGCTCGGTGCGCAGGGCTGATGCACATCATCGCCCTTTCTCACATTGCAAACGCAGCCCTGCGCCAATGGGTTCCGCTTGCCGACCGCGCACACGAGGGAGGCTTTGCAAATTTTCTGGGAACAAAACGTGCCGTCGGGACGTTTGCCAGTCGTCAGCGTTGTTTGATCAGCGCACCACAATCAAAGGAGGATAAAATGAAATCGTTTCTCACAACGACCGCCGCAACTTTGGCACTCTCGACAGCAGCCTATGCCTATGACAATGCGTCTGTTTTCTCGGACAAACCGTTTGATCCAGAGATCAATCTGAATGCGTCGGAATTGGTTGGGATGCGGATGTACGCGTCAGAGGCCAGCATCGAAAATGGCGCAATGATCACAGCCAATGGTGAAACCGAATGGGATGACATCGGAGAAATCAACGAGATCATTCTGACCCGTGACGGTCAGGTGCAATCGGTCATCGTTGGTGTCGGAGGCTTCCTTGGTATCGGCGAAAAGGATGTGGCCGTGAACATGTCTGAAATCCGTTTCGTCGAAGAGGAAGGCGATGACGATTTCTTCCTTGTGATCGAGGCAACTGCCGTGGGTGTTCAGGATGCGCCCGCCTATGAATACAACCAGTTGACCAATACAATGGGCGATGGTGAGGAAATGGGCGCATGGACCGGCCCCTATGTCGAAGCAGAAGGTTTTGACCGCGTCATGCCCGAAGAACTGACGACCGAAGACCTGACCGGCGCACCGGTGCTGGGCGTCAATGACGAGGAAGTCGGTGAAGTCGGCAAACTGCTGATGACCTCGGCAGGCGAGTTGGATCGTGCGGTAATCGACGTTGGTGGTTTTCTGGGTCTGGGCGAGCGTCCGGTCGCCGTGCCACTGGAAGAGCTGACCATTATGCGCACAGCCGATGGCGGTGACTTGCGCGTCTATATCGACGCCACCGAAGAGTCGCTTGAACAGCAGCCCGAATATCAGGGCTAAAACCAGCCGGGGCAGAGCACATGTTCTGCCCCGTTTCATTTGGAAAGGAGATCACAATGCCCCTCTTCTCACACGGCGCTGTCCAGGAAATTGCAACCGATAATGACAGCGTTTTTGCGTTCCTTGTTGTCGGTCACATGGATGATGACGCCTCCGAAGCCATGGCCGCGTATATGAACGACGTCTTTGATCGCCAGCAAAAGGTGAACATGCTGCTTGATCTCAGCCAGTTCAGCGGCAGCGATTGGGACAGCCTGCTGGATGATGCTGTGTTTAGATCACGGGTCCGCGCGCTCAAACATGTTGACCGCTATGCGGTGGTCGGGGCTCCGGAAAATGCGGCAAAGATGATCGCCATTATGGACAAGATCCTGCCGGTTCAGGCGCGTGCCTTCTCAGCGAACGATATCTCTGATGCTTGGGAGTTCGTCGGCGCGCGACCGCTCTCGAAAGGCCAGCAAGCGGCATGACTGCTGATCCTGATTGCAACGGTGCGGACCGCGCTCAGAGGGGTAGGTCATCCTCAAAGGCAGGGCGCGCAGCATCTTGCGACAACGCTGCCAGATACGTTCTGGTCCACCAGGCAATGTCGTCGTCAAAGACAGCACTGCGCATTGTCTGATACCGCTTTTTACGTTCAGCCCGTGGCATATTGATGGCGCGGCTGATGGCCGTTGCCATGTCTCCGACCGCATGCGGGTTGACGATGATGGCGCCATCCAGTTGCTCGGCCGCACCCGCAAAACGAGACAGAATAAGGACGCCGGGGTTTTCGGGATTCTGGGCTGCGACATACTCTTTGGCGACGAGGTTCATGCCATCGGCCAAAGGTGTGACCAGCGCCACATCAGCAGCGCGATACAAGGCTGCAATTGTTTCGCGCGCCAAAGGTCGGTGGATGTATTGGATAGGTGTCCACCCAAGCTGAGAATGCAGACCGTTCAGCCTCCCGGCTGTATGCTCCATCTCGCGACGAATTTCCCGATAGGCTTGCACATCCTGTCGGCTGGGCGGGGCCACTTGCAGCAGATTAGTGCGCGGTGCATCACCGCTGGCGGCCTCAAGAAATTTCCCGAACGCCTGCAAGCGGTTGTTAAGCCCCTTGGAATAGTCGAGCCGATCAACACCGATGACAAGCTTTTCTTCGGGATCAAGTTTCAGCAACGCGCGACCGTCCTGCCTTGCGGCGTCTTTCTGGAACGCGGCCGCATCGATACCGATCGGGAAACTGCGGATCATGACGGTGCGACCTTGATAACTGACCCTGCCATCCAGCAACTGTTCCCCATCGTTCTGCCGTCTGAAGAGCTCCAGCGCGGTTGCGACATCGGCCTGCGTTTGCAGCCCGACAAGATCAAAGGCGCTGATCCAACGCAGAAAATCAGTTTCTTCGGGCAAGGTGGCGAGGTCAGTCGGGGCTGGAAACGGGATATGATGGAAATAGCCGATGCGCGCCTTGACACCTTCTTGTCGCAGATAGCTGGCCAGAGGCAGGAAATGGTAGTCATGGATCCAGACCACATCTTCGGCCCTGATCCTTGGCGCGAGCATCTTGGCAAGACGTTGATTTACGCCGAGGTAGCTCGCGCGATAGGCATCCGAAAGCGCCATGAGATCGGTGCGACGGTGGGACATCGGCCAAAGGACGCTGTTGGCATATCCAAGATAGTAGTTTTCCTGTTCTTCATGGGTCAGATCGAAAGCCTTGATCGTATAGCCATCGCCTTTGCATTCGTGAAATCTGTCGTCCGCCCGATCGGTCAACTGACCGGATGTTCCGACCCAAGTGCCGCCGTGTTCTGACAAACAAGCGTGCAGCGCCACGACAAGTCCGCCCGATGGCGGCCCATCCGTTGGGACGCGGTTCGATATGACGAAAAGCTGACCTGCCATTACGATGTCGCCTCAAGCCATGCGCGCAGTGTCTGTCGCAAGGCCGACGGGCGGGAAATGCGATGTCTTGCGCAGCTTTCACCCGCACCAACTTTGATCGTCACCCCGTTATGCGCATTGGCGACGCGCATCGCGTCCTCATCTGTCAGGTCATCACCGGCAAAGACAGGGATGGTCCCGCGCGGTGACGCCGCGATCACCCATTCGGCGGCGGCAGCTTTCGAAACCCCGACCGGCCTGATTTCAAACGCCATCTTGCTTGCTTGTATTTCAAAGTCAGTGGTGTCCCTTGTCACAGCAGCAAGAGCGTCTCGCACCATATCCTCCTGCGTCGGATCCTGACGGTAATGCACCACTGCGCCTGCGGGCTTTCGCTCAGCGATCAGGGCTTGTGATTTTGCGGCGATCTTGTCGGCAAGGCCCCAAACCTGTTCCAGCTGTGCCTGTGGGACTGCGCAGGCCAATTCATAGACCCCTCCCAATCGCTGTTCACCGCCGTGAGAGCCAAAGATATCGCCACCAAATTCCGGCAATATCCGTGCCAGATCATCCAATGCGCGACCTGTGATAATCGTCAACCCAGCGGATCGGTCATCAATCTTGTTCAACAGCGTAGAAAGGGTATCTGGAACTTTGATGGCTTGCGGCGTCGGCGCCAGATCGACCAGTGTGCCATCGAAATCGAGCATCACGGTCGATTGCTCAAGTGCGGGAAGATCAGTCAAAGAGACAGTGTCGATCTGCATCAGATGATCCTTGGGCTGAAATGCTGCATCTGCACAGTCAACCACTGAAGGCGGATTTAGTTCCGCATCGCTATCTCTTTGGGAACTTTCGAGCGCCAAAATCGTTCACCGAAGTGAAAAGCCTCAGGAGAATCGAATGACGCAGTCAGCCATCATCATCGGGGGAACCGCGGGCGTTGGGCGCGCTGTTGTCGCCGCACTTCGTGCCCGCAACTATGCGGTCGGTGTCGTCGCGCGCGGCGAAAACCGGCTGGCGACGCTCTCTGCACAGGATGATCAAATCTTCACCGCAGCCGCTGATGCCGGTGACGCCGTCGCTTTGGGCGGGGCTGTCGAGACATTGATAGCGGCGTTGCCGTCAAAGCCGGTCGTCTGGATCAATTGCGCAATGGCAACTAGCTTTTCGCCGTTCATGCAGATGCAGGCCGAAGAATTCGACAAGATCGTGCGCACAACATTCCTCGGGCAGGTCAACGGCACGCGCCTCGCGCTGGAGCATATGGAAAAGGGCAATATCGTGAATATCGGCTCGGGTCTGAGCTATCGGCCCGTCCCCGGTCAGTCAGCCTATTGCGCGGCAAAGCATGCCATCAACGGATTTACCGGGTCCGTCAGGTCCGAAATCCTGAAAGAGGGACGGGACATCGAAATTTCATTGGTGCAACTGCCTGCCATCAACACACCGCAGTTCGATTGGGCGCGCAGCCGTCTGGACAAGAAACCACAGCCAGCCCCGCCAATTTTTGCCCCCGAAGTGGCCGCAGATGGCGTGATGAAGGCCATTGATGAAAATCTACGCGAAGTGTTTGTCGGCAAATCCGTTCTAAAGCTGATCTTGGGTGACATGATCTTGCCCGCATTCATCGACCGCAAGCTTTCGCGCGAGGGGGTCGAGATGCAAAAATCCGATCAGCCCGACACGGGGGATCGTCCGGACAATCTGTTTGAAACGGTGGAGTATCCCGCAACTGCCGAAGGATCATTCGGCCACCGTGCCACCAGCGAGGGCGTGAGTTTTGATGCGGACAAACTGCGCAAGTTTGCGGCCTTTGGCGGCGCATTTGCGATTTTCCTGTTGGGGGTCATCGTCGGCTAGACGAATACACTCACCGTGCGCGGCGGGATACCGCCCGTGTGGTCACTGCTGGAAAGCACACATGTGCCTGCCGGGGCGGATATGGCCGTCTTGCCATAGTTGGCCACGACCACAAACTGCCGATCCTCAGCATCAAGGGTGAACCGTAACGCGTCACCTTGCATTTCGTAGGCACTGACCTTGGCACGATCCCATGCAAACCGCCTGCGCGCTGCAAGCACTTCTGCAAAAAATCCTGACAAGGCGCGCGCTTCTGGGTGCGTTCGCGCCATGCTGTCGGGCCAATCCATCGGTAGCCATGGTGCACCCCGGCTAAAGCCAAACGCCGCTTTCCCCGCTTCCCACGGGATGGGAACGCGTGCACCTTCGCGGCCTGGCCCGTCGGGCCAATAGAGTAAATCCAGCGGATCGGTCACATCCTGATGTGCCAGTTCCGGCTGGGTCAGGCCCAGCTCTTCGCCCTGATAAATGAGCCAAGGTCCGGGCAAAGCACCCATCAATAGGGCGTAGAAGCGCCCGTCTTTGGGGTCTTGCAAATGCCGCGGTTGATCATGGCTGGACAGCCAACCGGGAAACCGCTGCAAGTCTGTGTCGGCGGCAAAGATCCGTGAAAGCGTTTTAGCATCTGCCCCGCCTTCTGGCAGATCGGTCGTGTAGCAACCGTTCAAACGACCCTTTTGTGTAAAATCCATGGCCAGCGAGATAGAATTATTCCCGGCCGTGCTTTCGCCCATCATCCAAATGTCGGGCCCGACCCAGTCGCGCAGCTTTTCCATATATGCAGCACCGTCACCGGGCAGGATGTCGTATTGGTGATCCTGATAAGTATAGGGCACGAAGTTATCGCCCGACACTTTGTCCTGAACCTGTGGTGAAGCGGGGGGATTATCCTTCATCGAGGGGTCAAACAGGAATGCTGTTACCACATCGAACCTGAACCCGGTGACACCGCGATCAATCCAGAATTGCAGTTCTGCCTGATGGGTTTCCTGAACAGCCGGGCAGCGCAGATCAAGGCTTGGCTGCTCTTTGAGGAATTGATGCATATAATACTGACGCCGCTTGTGGTTCCACGTCCAGGCGGGTTGGCCGAACTGCGTCAGCCAGTTGTTTGGCGCTGTTCCGTCAGGTTTGGGGTCGCGCCAGACATAGCGCGCCGCGGCCTCTTCATCCCCTGCAATGGCCGCTTGGAAGGCGGGATGTTGATCGCTGGTATGATTGAGCACCTGATCCAGCATCACATGAAGACCCAGATCATGCGCACGGCAGATCAGCGCGTCAAAGTCCTCCATCGTCCCAAACCGTGGGTCAATCGCGCAATGGTCAGCGACATCGTAGCCGCCATCCACAAAGGGCGAGACATAGATCGGCGACAGCCAGATCGCGTCGACCCCCAGATCCGCGATGACATCCAACCTGGAGGTTATGCCGTTGAGATCACCCATACCGTTCCCTGTCGTGTCCAGAAACGACCGGGGGTAAATCTGATAGATTGCCGGAGCGGCCGGCCAATTAGGGTTGAATGCCAAAGATTATACCACTGGTTTCACGAAAACTGTGCCCGCAACCTCCATCGCAACCAAGACTAGTTGCGCGGATGATCGTCCTTGTCGTCTTCTCTTGACGCATCATCCTTCATGTGATCCGGATCACCTTTTTTGCCCGGATCATTCTTGAGGTCATGATGCAACTCTGACCCTTCCAGCTCGGGGTATTGCACGCGTTGTTTTGGTTCTGACATGTCGTCCTCCTTTCAGGTTTGTAGATGCGCTTTGGGTCACTCTGCCGCCATTTGATGCGACTTCTGACCATCCTTGTCCGATCCGACCAACCTGACCGCAGCGTCCTGATGCACGAGGGTGCGAGTGGGGAACGGAATATCGATATCGGCCGCGTCCAGCGCTTCTTTGACCTTGCGCTTCATATCGGCCTGATACTGGAAATACTCTTCGGCATCGCACCAGACACGCACCAGAAAGTCGACGCTACTGCTGTTGAGCGTGTTGACCTGAATGAACGGTTCGGGGTCGCTGTGGGATCGTGCATCTGACATGATCGTGTCGCGGATCACCTTTTCGGCGTCACCAAGATTGACACCGTAGCCCACGCCAAAGTTCCATTCGGCCCGGCGGGTCGGATATTCGGAATAATTCTTGATTTTGTTGCCCCAGACTTCTGAGTTCGGCACGATCACTTTGACGTTCCCCAGATTGGCAATCTCGGTGTAGTTCAATGTGATGTCCTTCACGGTGCCAAGCGTCCCATCGATTTCGACGAAATCACCCAGCTTGAGGGGGCGGAACAGAATGATCATGATGCCCGCAGCCACATTGGACAACGTGCCCTGCAACGCCAGACCAATGGCCAGACCGGCGGCACCGATGACGGCAATCACCGACGTTGTTTCGACCCCGAAAGTGTTCAGGACGAACAGGAAGGTGAAGCCAAGGACCACATAGCGGGCGATATTGCCGAGGAAACTGAACAGCGTGTCGTCAAGGCTGACATGATTTTCACCAATCCGGTGGATCCGGCGGCTGACAAACGACGACAGCGTGAAACCGACAAACAGGATCAGGATCGCTGCGACGGTATTCCCGACCAACGCGACAAGCGTGTCGAGTGTAAAGTAATCAGCAAGGGACCTGCCGCCGTAAATCTCGGTCGTAAACAGGTTTTGGCCCCATTCAATCATGGCTTCCATAACTTAATTCCTAGTGTCGAAATGATCGGTTTGGGCGACTGCGCGCCTTTCCTAGCGGCGCGAGAACACCGCCGGAGGTGTATCGGACATGCGCTTTGCCTGATGTTCCATGCGATGGCGCACCTCTGTCGGGGACATGTTCATCGGCCCCCGCACCAGACAGGGGTAGCGAAACGAGCGCCCGTCACGATGAATATCGATACGCCCCTCAAAGGCGCTCTCAGC
>CAYLMZ010000013.1:12868-36584 GCA_964385035.1 uncultured Loktanella sp. | reverse complement strand
CGATAACCCGCTGTTCCTGCGAGGTTATTGTGCGTCCCCCCTTCCACGACGACGAACTGAACCTCGCCACCGTTTTTACGGATCAAATTGGCAAGCCGCTCTCCGTTTGATGGTGGAATCAACTGATCGTTTGACCCATGTTGGATCAGGACCGGTGCACGCACGTCAGGCACATCACGTGCGGTATCCCATTTCTGGACGAACGGCATATAGCACGCAGGCAGCCACGAGGCGCGGGTCATCAGTTCGCACATGCGCACGTATGGAGCATCAAGCAAAACGGCAGCAACGTCGCGTTGGGCCGCCACATGCATCGCGAGCCCCGTTCCCATCGAGTAACCGTGCACGACCACAGGCCCATCATGGCGAGCGGCAAGCCAGTCATAGGCAGCCAAGGCATCAGCCTTCAGGCGCTGCTCAGATGGCTTTCCCGGAACACCACCACCCCCGGGATACTGCATTGCAGCTACGGTGCGGCCCTCGGACTGATGGGCCTGCAACGACAATGTGAAATAGGCCAAGGCGCCACCATTGCCCATAAAGAACAAGACGGCCGTCTCATCCTCACCTTCGGCGATCGCCATAGAGATTTGCCGATCCGTGACAACCTCCTGCACAAAACCGGGGTCATCAAAGGCATCAGGGCCAAAAGGATAAATGAACCGCGGATGGGCCAGCACCATAATCGTCGCGTAGACAAGATAGGTGCCCGCAAACATCCAGAGCCAATTCACATCGACAACCGCTCGCGAAGGGCTGTCTTCACGGCAGGTGTCACAAACTTGGAAACGTCTCCACCAAGTCGAGCAATCTCTTTGACAAGCTTCGACGCAATGGCTTGATGTTCCGCCTCTGCCATCAAAAAGACGGTCTCGATGGAATCGTCCAGCGCACGGTTCATGCCAACCATCTGAAACTCATACTCAAAGTCAGCAACAGCGCGCAGACCGCGGATAATGACACTCGCCCCAACATCACGGGCACAGTCGATCAGCAAGTTTTCGAAAGGATGGGCGACAATCTCACAGCCGGTCGCCTGCGACAAAGGGGCGGCTTCGGCTTCAATCATCGACACGCGCTCTTCAAGGGTGAACATCGGGCCTTTATCACGGTTGATCGCCACACCAATCACAAGGCGATCCACGAGCGAGCATGCACGGCGAATAATATCAATATGTCCCAGCGTGACCGGATCAAAGGTCCCGGGATAAAGTCCTACGCGCATGGGCCGCCCTCGTCTTTTCGTTCGGGCGACACGCAACCCGATAATGACTGAAAATGC
This sequence comes from uncultured Loktanella sp., assembly GCA_964385035.1. Classification (GTDB taxonomy): domain Bacteria; phylum Pseudomonadota; class Alphaproteobacteria; order Rhodobacterales; family Rhodobacteraceae; genus Yoonia. Next base: position 35,302 of record CAYLMZ010000013.1, on the reverse strand, counting down.
AAGCTTTCAAAGGTGTTGGGCGACCTAGTGACCCATAATCATCCCTTCGAGGGATTCCTTTTCCATCGCAAGCTGCTGCAACCGCGCTTTGACCGCATCCCCGATCGAAATCAGGCCCACCATCTTGCCGTCGTCCATAACAGGCACGTGGCGAAACCGACCCTTTGTCATGACCTCCAGCACATCAAGAGCACTATCGGACAGGCCACAGGTCGTGATCTTTGACGTCATCAAGGCGCTCACAGGGTCACTCAGGCAACCGGTCCCCCGCTTGCCCAGTTCACGCACAATGTCCCGCTCGGACAGAATGCCATCAAGACTAATGCCATCCGCAGACACGACCACCGTCCCGATACGATGCTCCGATAACAATCGCGCCGCGTCGGTCACAGCATCATCGGGCTTGACCGAAACAACGCCAACATCTTCTTTTGCTTTCAAGATTTGGGATACGATCATGGCGGCCTCCTTACGCATGTAGCTATACGCTAGGGTCTCAGATCGCGCGGCGCGCTGTCAAGGCAGCAGTCCGTTCCAGCCTGTCAACCTCTTGCGTCATGCCCTTGCGCAAAGCCGCTGCAAAGCGATTGAGCCGGTCGGAATGCCGGTCAGATGCATGTCGGACAAGATAAAACGCACGGCTGAGTGCAACCTCTTCAACAAGGACGCGTCGCAACTCCGGCGCAGACGGCAGGGCAAAGTCGTGGACGACCCCGATACCCCCCTGCCGGATCATCTGAAGCTGCACGGCGACCGAATTTGACGCAAGATGAACACGCTCAAGGCCCAAAGCGCCAAGATAGTCCAGTTCTTTGTCAAAGATCATATCAGGAATGTAGCCGACAATCCGCTGCCCCCTAAGATCCGAACGCGTGGTGATATCCGGCCCATCGGCCCGCATCGCCAGATGCAATTGGTAGTCTGTGATTTTCTTGACAGTCAGGCGGCCCGCGACAGGGGGGCTGACAGCAATCGCCATATCCGCCTCACGCCGTGACAGGTTGACGACCCGCGGCAAGGCAAGGATTTGAACATCAAGATCAGGGTTGTCCTTCTGGATCTGCGCGACCACCTGCGGCAAAAGAAAATTTGCAGCCCCGTCCGGCGCGCCTATCCTGATTTGTCCGGACAACTGGTCTGACGCACCCTGCCCTTCATCAAAAGCGCCTGCCAGATTTTGCTCAGCATCTTGCGCGCGCAGGCGCAACCGCTCTCCCACATCGGTCAGAGCGTAACCTTGCGGAGACTTTACAAATACTGCAGCCCCCAAGGCGTCCTCAAGCCGTACAATACGTCGCGCAACTGTGGAGGGGTCCATCTTCAACGCACGGGCAGCGCCGGTTAGGCCACCAGCGCGCGCCACTGCCAGAAAAACCCGCAAATCGTCCCAATTTCGCATGAAACACCCTTGCATTTTTGCAAATTGATTTTGGCATATTCAGCGTTCTACCAAGAAAAACGCAAGGGTATAGTGCCGCGAAACATCTGCTTGGAGGATAGAATGCAAGAGTTGACCCATTACATCGGCGGCGCGCACGTCAAAGGCACCTCAGGCCGTTTTGCAGACGTCTACAATCCGGCGACTGGCGAAGTGCAAGCAAAGGTCCCCCTGGCCAATGGTGACGAAATGGCCAAGGCCGTTGCGGTCGCAGCGCAAGCACAGCCAGCATGGGCCGCTGTGAACCCCCAACGCCGCGCCCGTGTGATGATGAAGTTTGTGGAGCTCTTGCACCGCGATATGGACAAACTGGCCGAAGCCTTGTCGCGTGAACACGGCAAGACCCTGCCCGACGCCAAAGGCGACGTGATCCGTGGGCTTGAAGTGGTCGAATTCTGCATCGGCGCACCTCACATGCTCAAAGGTGAATTCACCGACAGCGCAGGCCCCGGCATCGACATGTATTCGATGAAGCAACCACTGGGTGTCACCGCAGGCATCACCCCGTTCAACTTCCCTGCGATGATCCCGATGTGGATGTGTGCACCGGCCATCGTCTGCGGGAACGCCTTCATCCTCAAACCGTCAGAGCGTGACCCATCCGTGCCACTGATGCTTGCCGAACTTCTTGAAGAGGCAGGTTTGCCAAAGGGCATCATGCAGGTCGTCAACGGCGACAAAGAAGCCGTGGATGCGATCCTCTATGACGACACAATCCAATCGGTCGGCTTCGTCGGCTCTACCCCGATTGCCGAATACATCTACGGCACAGGCTGTGCGCAAGGGAAGCGCGTGCAATGCTTTGGCGGCGCAAAAAACCATATGATTATCATGCCCGACGCAGACCTTGAACAGGCGGCAGACGCGCTTGTCGGCGCAGGCTACGGGGCGGCAGGTGAGCGCTGTATGGCCATCTCGGTCGCCGTGCCTGTTGGCGATGAAACCGCCGACCGTTTGATCGAAAAACTGGTGCCGCGGATCGAGGCACTGAAAGTGGGCCCTTACACCGCAGGCAATGACGTCGACTACGGGCCGGTTGTGACTGCGGCGGCAAAAGCCAACATTCACAACCTGATCCAGTCAGGCATCGACCAAGGTGCAAAACTGGTCGTCGACGGGCGCGACTTTAAACTGCAAGGCTACGAAGACGGCTTTTTTGTCGGCCCGCACCTCTTCGACAATGTCACCAAAGACATGGATATCTACAAAAAAGAGATCTTCGGGCCAGTGCTGTCGACAGTGCGTGCACAAAGCTACGAAGAGGCCATCGGTCTTGCCATGGACCATGAATACGGCAACGGGACCGCGATCTTCACGCGCGACGGCGACACAGCCCGCGACTTTGCAGCACGGATCAACATCGGCATGGTCGGTGTGAACGTGCCAATCCCGGTGCCACTGGCCTATCATACCTTTGGGGGCTGGAAGAAATCGGTCTTCGGGGACCTCAACCAACACGGACCAGACGCGTTCAAGTTCTACACACGGACCAAAACTGTCACTGCACGCTGGCCCTCAGGCATCAAAGAAGGCGGAGAATTCTCGATCCCGGTGATGGAATAACAACGCAACGGCCCGCCAATGCGGCGGGCCTGATCCGACCAGCTCTTGCCAAGCGATATGGCATAGGGAAGGATATGAACGCGCGTTCAATTCCAACCCGGAGGCCCCATGGACTTCGCCCTGACAGATGAACAATCCGCCATCTTCGAAATGGCGCAGTCCTTCGGGCAAGAACACATTGCCCCCTTCGCACGCGAATGGGAAAACGCAGGCACGATCCCCAAAGACCTCTGGCCGAAACTCGCCGCGCTGGGTTTCGGGGGGCTCTATGTCTCGGAAGAAAACGGTGGCGCGGAACTTACTCGACTAGACGGGACATTGGTGTTCGAGGCGCTTTCGCAAAGCTGCGCCTCGGTCGCGGCATACCTCTCGATCCACAACATGTGCGCCAAGATGCTGGAAAGCTACGGCACCGATGAACTCAAGTCCCGCCTGCTACCCAAAGCCCTGCGGATGGAAGGTATCCTTGCCTATTGTTTGACAGAACCAGGGTCCGGGTCCGATGCGGCCGCTCTTAAAACCCGCGCCACCCGCACCAACGACGGCTATGCACTGACAGGCACAAAGGCGTTCATCTCAGGCGGCGGCTACGCAGACGCCTATATCGTGATGGCCCGCACAGGTGACGCAAGCCCCAAAGGGATCAGCGCAATCGTGTTGGAGGACGGCACCGAGGGCCTCAGCTTTGGTGGTCTTGAAGAAAAAATGGGCTGGAGGGCGCAGCCCACGCGGCAGGTGCAAATGGACAACGCTCTCGCACCAGCCCCAAATCTGCTTGGTGAAGAAGGCCATGGCTTCCGCTATGCGATGGCAGGGCTTGATGGCGGCCGGCTGAATATCGCCGCGTGCTCACTGGGCGCGGCGCAATCCGCACTTGACCGGACCCTCGGCTATATGGCGGAGCGTCGGGCCTTCGGGCAATCCATCGACCAGTTTCAGGCCCTGCAATTCCGCCTCGCCGACATGGAGATTGCGCTGCAATCGGCGCGCACCTTCTTGCGACAGGCGGCATGGAAACTCGATACAGGCGCACCGGATGCCACGAAATTCTGCGCCATGGCCAAGAAACACTGTACAGAAACAGGCAGTCAGGTTGCTGATGGCTGCCTGCAGCTGCACGGTGGTTACGGCTATCTGGCAGACTATGGGATCGAAAAAATCGTGCGCGACCTGCGCGTGCACCAGATCCTTGAAGGCACCAACGAGATCATGCGCCTGATCACAGCTCGGGGTATGATCGGCAAATGACAAATATCCTGATCCGCAAGGAAGGGCGTGCAGGGCTCATCACCCTCAACCGCCCCAAAGCCCTCAATGCACTCACATGGGACATGTGTCTGGCGATCGAGCAAGCCCTCACCGACTGGGAAGCCGACGATGACATAGCCCTCGTGCTCATCAACGGTGCAGGGGATCGGGCCTTTTGTTCCGGCGGCGACATTGCCGAAATGTATGCCACCGCAAAACAAGGCGACTATGACTATGGGCGCAGGTTTTGGCGGGATGAATACCGGCTGAACCGGAAAATCTTTCTCTACCCCAAACCGATTGTGACCTTCCTTCATGGATTCACCATGGGCGGCGGGGTCGGCGTGGGATGCCACGCCAGCCACCGGATCGTTTGCGAGGATAGCCAGATTGCCATGCCGGAATGCAGCATAGGGCTCGTGCCCGATGTGGGCGGGTCACTGATGTTGGCCTTGGCGCCCGGACGCACCGGGGTCTATCTGGGCCTGACAGGCGACAGGATGGATGTAGGGGATGCGATTTTCGCCGGTTTTGCAGATACTTACATCCCGCACGATCAATGGGGCAGCCTCAAAGCCGATCTGATCGCACAAGGCGACGCTGACCTGATCAAGCAGGCAGAACACACAGCACCAGACAGTCGGCTGGCGTCATGGCAGGGCGAAATTGACAGCTGCTTCGACGGCCAATCCTTAGGCGATATCTACCGCGCCATGCCCGAGAGCCTCGGGCCGGCTCTGACCCATGCCCGCACACTCATGGATCGCAATGCGCCATTCGCCATGGCCTGCGCGGTCGAGATCATCCAAAGGGTCCGCAACGGCCTGAGAATCGAGAATGCACTCGATCAGGAATTCCGCTTTACCTACCGCTGCGCCGCCCAAGGTGACTTCATCGAAGGCATCCGTGCGGCCATCATTGATCGCGACCGTCAACCAAATTGGAAACACGCCTCATGGGATCAAGTGCCCGCGCTTGAGGTCATGCAAATGCTGATGCCATTGGGCAAAGACAGCCTGAACTGGAGGGATGAGCCATGAAAATCGGATTTATCGGGTTGGGCAACATGGGGGCACCCATGGCAGCCAAGCTGGCGAAATTGCACGACGTGACAGGGTTCGACACGGCGGCCCGCCCGACGGGCCTGGCAATGGCGGAAAATGCCGCCGGTGCGGCAAAAGGCGCAGATGTCGTCATCACGATGCTGCCCAACGGGGACATCCTGCGCGCGGTCGCGGCAGACATCTATCCGGCGATGAAAAGCGGCGCCATCCATCTCGATTGCTCGACTGTTGATGTCGACAGCGCCCGCGCCGTGGCTGAGGCAGCCGTCAGTGCTGGACTTAAGGCCGTGGATGCACCCGTCTCTGGCGGGGTTGGTGGGGCAACAAACGGCACGCTGACATTTATGGCCGGCGGCCCAAAGGACGCCTTTGAAACCGTCATGCCACTGTTTGATATCATGGGCCAAAAAGCCGTGCATTGCGGGAACGCAGGCAACGGTCAGGCCGCAAAAATCTGCAACAATATGATCCTCGGGGCGACAATGATCGCCACCTGCGAGGCATTTGTGCTAGCAGACAAACTGGGGCTCGACCGGCAATCCATGTTCGATGTCGTGAGCACATCCTCTGGCTATTCATGGAGCATGAACGCCTACTGCCCGGCCCCCGGTATCGGCCCGCAAAGCCCGGCTGACAACAACTACGAACCGGGCTTCGCTGCCGATCTGATGCTCAAGGATCTCCGGCTCAGCCAAATGGCCGCGCAAGCAGCCGACGCGGACACCCCCATGGGCAAGACCGCTCTCAAACTCTACCAGACATTTGTCGAAGACGAAGACGGGGCCGGCAAGGACTTTTCCGCGATGTTACCACGCTTTGAAAAACGCGGGCACCTTTAGAGCCACTCGCTTATCATTTTGCCAAAAATACTTCCGCCGGAGGCTCCGACGGAACAACGAACGCGACGCCAGATCCCAAAAGCTATTCCGCCGCCACACGCCCCGCTTTCAACATCGGCTTGAGGTAGCGTCCGGTGTGGCTTTCTGCGACCTCAGCCACCTCTTCCGGCGTGCCAGTGGCCACAATCCGACCGCCACCATCACCGCCCTCAGGGCCAATATCGATGATGTGATCCGCCGTCTTGATAACATCCAGATTGTGCTCAATCACAATGACCGAATTCCCCTGATCCACCAATTCATGCAGCACTTCCAACAACTTACGGACATCTTCAAAATGCAAACCAGTCGTTGGCTCATCCAAAATATACAAAGTCCGACCGGTCGAGCGTTTCGCCAGTTCCTTGGAAAGCTTCACCCGCTGCGCCTCACCCCCTGAGAGGGTCGTCGCCTGCTGTCCGACCTTGATATAGCCAAGACCCACCCGCATCAGCGCATCCATCTTTTCACGGATCGAAGGGACCGCGCTAAAGAACTCCTGCGCGTCCTCGACAGTCATATCCAGCACATCGGCGATCGACTTGCCCTTGAACTTGATTTCCAGCGTCTCGCGGTTGTAGCGCGCGCCCTTGCATGTCTCACATGTGACATAGACATCAGGCAAGAAGTGCATCTCGATCTTGATGACACCGTCGCCCTGGCAGGCCTCACAACGGCCGCCCTTCACGTTAAAACTAAAGCGCCCAGGTTTGTACCCGCGGGCCTTCGCCTCTGGCAAGCCAGCAAACCATTCCCGGATCGGAGTAAAGGCGCCAGTATACGTGGCTGGGTTTGACCGCGGGGTCCGCCCAATCGGACGCTGATCGATATCAATCACCTTATCCAGATGCTCAAACCCTTTGATCGTCTCGCAAGGGGCTGGCGTCTGACGGGCCCCGTTCAGCTTGACGGAGGCATTCTTGAACAGGGTCTCAATCGTCAGGGTCGACTTACCGCCACCGGACACGCCCGACACACATACAAACTGACCCAAAGGATATTCAGCCGTCACAGACTTCAGGTTGTTGCCCGTGGCCTTCACCACCGTAACGCTCTTGCCTTTACCTTTACGACGCGTGGCAGGGATCGCGATTTCCTTGGCACCAACCAAATACTGCCCAGTGACAGAGCCTTCATTGGCCATGATCTCTTGTGGGGTGCCTTTGGCGACCACCTGCCCGCCATGCACACCGGCCCCCGGACCAATGTCGAAAACATAATCGGCCTCGCGGATAGCCTCTTCATCATGTTCGACGACAATCACGGTATTGCCCTGATCGCGCAGGTTCTTCAGCGTCGTCAACAAGCGGTCATTGTCGCGTTGGTGCAGGCCGATCGAAGGTTCGTCCAGCACGTAAAGCACGCCCTGCAAGCCTGACCCGATCTGACTGGCCAGCCTGATCCGCTGGCTTTCACCGCCCGACAGTGTGCCGGAATTGCGCGACAGCGTCAGATAATCAAGACCCACATTGTTCAGAAACCCAAGTCGTTCACGGATCTCCTTCAGGATCGCATGGGCAATCTCGTTCTTTTGCTTGGTCAGGGCTTGCGGCACCGTGTTGCACCAGTCGAACGCTTCTTTGATCGACATTTCAACGACTTGGCCCACGTGCAACAGGGCATCAGGCGTCCCAATCTTCACCGCCAAAGCTTCCTGGCGCAGACGGTATCCACTACAGGTGCCGCAGGCACGGTTGTTTTGGTAGTTCTCGAACTCTTCACGGATCCAGTTGCTATCGGTCTCGCGATAACGGCGCTCCATATTCGGGATCACGCCCTCAAAGGCACGCTCGACCTGATAAACACGCCCGCCCTCGTCATAGCGGAACTTGATCTGCTCTTCACCAGATCCATAAAGGAACACCTTCTGAATTCTCGGATCCAGATCCTTCCAGCGGGCGTTCTTGTTGAAGCCATAATGCTTGGCGATGGCCTCAATGGTCTGCAAGAAATAAGGCGACTTGCCCTTCCGCCACGGGGCCAAAGCACCATCCGCGATCTTAAGGGTCACATCGGGGACAACCAACTGCTCATCAAAGAACAGCTCAACCCCCAACCCGTCACAGGACTGACAAGCACCAAAGGGGGCGTTGAAGGAAAACAATCGCGGCTCGATCTCAGGAATGGTGAAGCCAGACACCGGACAGGCGAAGTTTTCGGAAAAGGTGATGCGTTCGGGGTCACCCTCTTTCGGGGCCGTCTCCAAGATCGCGATGCCATCAGCAAGATCAAGCGCGGTGCGGAAACTATCAGCCAGCCGGGTCTCTAGCCCTTCACGCACCACAATCCGGTCTACGACAACATCGATGTCGTGGCGGAATTTTTTGTCGAGGGTCGGCGGCTCATCCAACTCATAAAACTCACCATCGACTTTCACGCGCTGGAAACCCTGCTTGCGCAGTTCCAGAAATTCCTTGCGGTACTCGCCTTTGCGGTCACGGATGATCGGGGCCAGCAGATATCCGCGTGTCCCCTCTTCAAGGGTCATGACACGGTCGACCATATCCTGAACCTGCTGGGCCTCAATCGGCATGCCGGTGGCAGGGCTGTAGGGCGTGCCAGCACGGGCAAACAGCAGACGCATGTAGTCGTAGATTTCAGTGATCGTGCCAACAGTCGAACGGGGGTTCTTCGACGTCGTCTTTTGTTCAATCGAAATCGCGGGCGACAGACCACTGATGTGATCCACATCCGGCTTTTCCATCATATCGAGGAACTGACGGGCATAGGCAGAAAGCGATTCCACATAGCGGCGTTGGCCCTCGGCATAGATCGTATCAAACGCGAGCGATGATTTGCCCGATCCGGACAAGCCCGTAATCACGACCAGTTGGTCGCGCGGAATATCCACATCAACGTTCTTGAGGTTATGCTCGCGCGCGCCGCGCACTTCGATGTTTTTCAGCTCAGCCATACTGGACCCCCAAGTCTACAGCCCTCCACATAGCGAGCCGTTTGACCAGCGCCACCCCGACGTGAGAACATTAATAGAACATACAGCAAATAAATCTACAGACCAGCGCAAAGCAAAAGGCCCACCAAATTGGCGGGCCTTTGCGTCGTCATGTTGGTGACCTACATGTGGATCACGCGGTCGTAAGCGTCCAGTACGCTTTCGTGCATCATCTCCGACAAGGTCGGGTGCGGGAAGACGGTGTTCATCAGGTCTTCTTCCGTTGTTTCCAGCTGGCGACCAACGACATAACCTTGGATCAACTCGGTGACTTCAGCACCAACCATGTGGGCGCCCAAAAGCTCACCTGTCTTGGCATCAAACACAGTCTTGATCATGCCCTCAGGCTCGCCCAAGGCAATGGCCTTACCGTTGCCGATGAAGGGGAAGCGGCCCACTTTGATATCATAACCCAGCTCTTTCGCCTTGGCTTCGGTGTAACCGACGCTCGCGACCTGCGGATGGCAGTAAGTACAGCCGGCAATCGTCTCTGGCTTCACAGGATGGGCATGCTTACCACCGATCAAATCAGCGACCATAACACCCTCATGGCTGGCTTTGTGCGCAAGCCAAGGGGCGCCCGCGATATCGCCAATTGCGTAAAGCCCCTCAACGCCAGTGCGACAGAACTCATCTGTGACGACATGGGTGCGGTCAATCTTAACGCCCAAGGCCTCAAGGCCCAGACCTTCGACATTGCCGACAATCCCAACAGCAGAGATGACGGTATCAAACTCCATCTTCTCAATCTTGCCGCCGGCCTCAATATGAGCAGTCACTTTGCCCTTGCCGCGATCTAGCTGCTTGACCATGGATTTTTCCATGATCTTCATGCCTTGCTTGACGAACTGCTTTTTGGCGAAGGCAGAGATTTCGGCGTCCTCGACAGGCAGCACGCGGTCCATCACCTCAACAACAGTCGTGTCAGCACCCAGCGTATTGTAGAAGCTGGCAAATTCGATCCCAATCGCGCCCGACCCGATGACCAAAAGCTTCTTCGGCATCTTCTTGGGTTGCAAGGCGTGTTTGTAGGTCCAGACGAGATCACCATCAGCCTCAAGCCCGGGCAGTTCACGCGCTCGGGCGCCAGTGGCCAGAATGATGTTCTTGGCGGTCAACTCATCGGTGCCCTTCTCGCCTTTGACAGACACTTTGCCCTTCGCAGGGATGGTGGCCTCGCCCATAAAGACGGTCACTTTGTTTTTCTTCATAAGGTGGCCGATACCGCCAGACAATTGACCGGCAACCGCACGGCTGCGCTTGACGACGGCATCCAGATCGTAGTCAATACCGGTCGCTTTCAGGCCAAATTCCTTGGCGCGGTGCATCAGGTGGAACACCTCGGACGAACGCAACATCGCCTTCGTCGGGATACAGCCCCAATTCAGACAAATGCCGCCCAAATGCTCGCGCTCGATGATGGCGACTTTCATCCCCAATTGCGCACCGCGGATCGCCGCCACATAGCCGCCCGGTCCGGCACCAATTACAATAAGGTCAAAATTTTGCGCAGCCATACGTCGGCCCTCCAGTTCCAAATTTAGTTGAACACTAAACTATTTTCGGAAGAGGCTCTAGTGACCTAAGGTCATATCAGCTAGTCGTTTGACGCAATGGGGCCTATTCTGCCGCTGTTTGGACCGCGCGAATTGCCGCACCATAGCCGCCGGCATCCAAAAACGCCTGTTCGGCAGATGTCGTGCGACGGCCCAGGACCTCGTTCCGATAAGGAAACCGCCCGAAATCACGGATCACCTGACGGTGTGCACAGGCGTGATCCCGGTTGCCTGCACCATGCTCCGGCATGCGCGTATGGATCAGGCGCACAGCACGATCCTGGTCACACAGGTTCTCGGCGTGCATCAAAGGCAGGTAGAAAAACTGGCGGGCAGGTTCATCGATCTTCAGGTCCCACTGGCGGTCAATCGCCATTTTGGCCGCAGCCAAGGCAACATCATCAGTGGCAAACGCCTGTCCCGATCCACGGAACATATTGCGCGGAAATTGGTCGGCCAGAATGATGTAGGCCAATGTGCCGGAGGGATAGGTCAACCAAAGGCCAAGGGCCCCTTCCGTCGCCTGTTGCCAAGTAGACAGGAACCGGTCGCGGATTTCAGCGTCAAAATCCGGATCGGATTTGTACCAGTCAGCCGGAGAGCACTCATCCAACCAAAACGCGAGGACTTCTTCGGGACCAACCACTGCACTGCTCCAAGACTTTGAAAATCTTAAAAGTATTGGAAACAGACAGAATCAGTCATGACAAGCCCCAAAATGTGCGACTTTTTCACGTCTTATGACCAACTGTGACGGGGCTGTGAGGTCGCCATCAGGCGGCCTCACCATCCTCTTCCATCTCTTCGGCTTCAATGTAAACCTCTTGTGCCAGCTCAGCGGCAACCGGTGTAGAGGCGGCAGACACAGGCGCATATGGCACCTGCTCTGTCTCAAGATCGTCACGGCTACGCTGTGTCATACGGTACAGACCATAAAGCGCAACAGCACCCATCAAGGCGGCCGTAAACAGCCAATAGCCGTTGTTCCCGATCACATCCATCATCACACCGACAATCAAAGGTCCGGCAATCGCACCGACCCCGTTGATAAACAACAAACCGCCAGAGGCAGCTGCCATATCCTCACGATCAAGGTAGTCGTTGGCGTAGGCGATCAGCAGCGCATAAAGCGGGTTCGAGGTTCCCCCGACAACGGCCCCGCTGATCAAAATCGCCCAGTAGGCATCGGCAAAGACGAAAGCCACCAGCGACCCCGCACCTCCGATAACGCCCATCCCGATGATCAAGACGCGGCGGTCAATCCTGTCCGACAACCAGCCGATGGGATATTGCAAGACCAAAGCAGACACGTAGATCACTGACACAAAGAACGAAATCTCGGACACGCTGAGCCCGACACGGCTGCCATAGACCGCCGACATGCCGAACTGGGCCGAAAAGACGCCACCCAGGATAAACATCCCAAAACAGGCCAAAGGCGACGCCGCTATCAAATCCTTGAGCTTCATCGGCTTGGTTGCTTCAAAAGCGGGCATCGGTTTGACAGACAGCAAAACCGGCGCGAATGCCAAAGAAACAAGGATCGACGGAATGATAAACAGGACATAGCCCGATACATCGCCTTGGGTGACAATCCACTGGGCAAAGACGATCCCGGCCATCTGCACAATCATGTAAAGCGACAGCGCTTTGCCGCGGTTTTCATTGTCTGCGGCGTCATTCAGCCAGCTTTCAGCAGTGATATAGACCCCGCAAAAGCAAAACCCGATGATCACGCGGCCCAGCGCCCATGCCCAAGGCTCCAGCAAAACTGGATAGGAAATCAAAACAGCCGACACAAGCGACCCCAAAGCCGCAAAGACCCGCACGTGCCCCACACGGCGAATAAGATGCGGGGTATAGCGCGAACTGAACAAGAACCCCAAAAAATAGGCCGACATAACGACTGAAAGCGACAGGGTGCTAAAGCCTTCGACCTCGCCACGCAGACCCAGCAACGTGCCTTGCAGACCGTTGCCGACCATCAACATGAACATGCCCACAAAGAGGGCCCAAGATCCTGTAAATACCTGAAACATGCCGCAATCCTTCTCGACGACCGATGGTCGGCTATCACACGATTCTGTGTGGATTACACCACGTTTGAGCGACCAGATCGCGTCTGTTTACGCCCTTTGTGAAAACGCTAGGCTAACCGCGCTGCGGCAGTAACAAGGACGAGTCACCATAAGAAAAAAATCGATACGCGTTTGAAATCGCATGGGCGTAAATCTCGCGTATTTCGTCCACCCCCATCAAGGCAGAGACCAGCATCATCAGCGTGGACTTCGGCAAATGGAAATTCGTCATCAGACCGTCAGCAATCTGAAACTGAAACCCCGGCGTAATGAAGATATCCGTGGGCCCTTCCCAAGGACGCATCTGCCCGTCTTTCGCGGCACTTTCAATCAAACGCATTGCGGTGGTGCCCACAGGGATCACCCGTTTCCCGGCCGCTTTGGTGGCGTTGATCTCGGCGGAAGCAGCGGCTTTGACCTCGCCCCATTCGGCATGCATCTTGTGGTCTGCGATGTCATCAACCTTGACCGGCAAGAACGTGCCCGCGCCGACATGCAGTGTGACAAAGGTAAACTCCACGCCACGGGCGCGCAGCGCATCCAAAAGCGGGCCATCAAAATGCAATGACGCCGTCGGGGCTGCAACAGCGCCCGCGTGTTTGGCCCAAAACGTCTGATAATCCGATTTGTCGGCCTCATCCGCCTTGCGCTTGGCCTCGATGTAGGGAGGCAGCGGCATCGCACCGGCTTCGGCCAAAGCCGCATCGAAATCATCACCGGTCAGATTGAACTGCAACACGCCCTGCCCGTCACGGCGGCCAATGACCTCGGCCTCAAGATCGGACGAGAAGACGACAGTTTCGCCATCGCGCACTTTCTTCAGCGGTTTCACAAGCGCGGTCCAAGTGCCATCGGCCTGCGGCTCAAGCAGCGTGACCTCAACCTTGGCCACGGTCTGGCCCGCATCCCCGCTCCGGCTACGGGTGCCGGTCAGGCGGGCGGGAATCACCTTGGTGTCGTTCAACACCAACCTGTCACCCGGTGCCAGAATATGCGGCAACTCATTCACGATCCGGTCAGCGATGCGGCCATCTTGCGCCAGCAACAAACGGGCCGAAGACCGGGGCTTCGCTGGCCGCGTCGCAATCAACTGCTCGGGCAGATCGAAATCAAAGTCACTCAGTTTCATTGGGACAAATCCGGTGCAGGGCGGCGGAAAATCTCGCGGAACATGCCCGGTGTCAGGGCAGACAAAGGATTCACGCTGACCTGCGGTGCATCAGTTGATCCCAGAATGTTGAAGTTGAACCCGATCAAACCTTCTCCTCTCCGGGTCAGAAACGACCCCAGTCCATTCACAAGATAAAAGGGCGACACGACCCCTTGCAGATCAATCGCCTTACTGGCGAGCGTGTAAGTCCCGTCCACTGAAATGCCAAGGCCCGGCCCGACAGCGCTGGCCTCTGCGATGATAACTTCGGTCGGGGTCAGGCGGAAAGTGGCGTCCACGTCCTCAAAGGCAAGGCCCTGCCCGTCCAGTTGTTGCAACAGCCCCACGACGCTCACGGCATCCAAGAGTGCTGCAATGGTGGGCGCATCACGCACACGCAGCTGCTTCATCGCCAATGTGCCGTCAAACTCGCCCGCCCCGGCACTGGGCAACAGGGTGAGATCAAGATCACCACCCGCCGCATTGCGCATCAATCCCGACGCGCGCAGAACAGCCCCCGCATCAGAACTGCGCAATCGCACAGCAGAGCGCCCGTCACGCGGCGCCACTGTCCCTGCGATGGGGGCATCCCCATTCAGACGTGCGGTGAAATCGCCACGAAAGCCACCATCGCTGCGAAAGTCACCGCTGAAATCAGACAAAGCGATCCCTTCGGTGACCTGCAACTGATCGAGGCGGATTGCAATCGGCCCATTCCCGCCACCGGCCCCGCCAAAGCGTGCGCCGCGCAAATCAAGGCGACCGCCGTCGATGCTGACAGCCATCGCCTGCCCCCGGGAGCGACCGCGCAATGTTATCGGCGCATTCAACCAATTGCCCAGACGCACCCGATCAAAACGGGCAGCATCCAAAGCACCATCTGCGCGTAACGCGATGCGGCCCACAGCATCAAGCCCGCCGCCGCTGACAGCCAATCGATCGATGGTTGGCACATCTCCCAAAGTGCCCGAAATCTCCAACGCGCCTTCCGTCTGTGCGGATTTGGCCCACCCAACAGCTGGAATAGCGACCGTCAGCCCAACCAGATCAGAGGTCAGCGAAAAGGCGGGCGGGCCGTCACCGAAACGGACCGCCAGTTCACCGGCACCGCGCCCGCCAACTGTGCCGGGGGGCAAGGCTATGCCAAACTCATCCAAAAAGGCCTGAGACAATTGCACATTTGCCAAAACGCGCGACCCCGGACGCTCGGGATCACCAAAGCGCTGATCCCACGCACCCAACGCGCTGACCTCGCCCACCCGAACAGGACCTGCAATATTCACGCCTTGCTTGCTGGCCGTCACCTGCAACCGCGGTGAGACAAAGGTGCGTCCGGGCAGCAACCTTTCACTGCGCACTGCCGTCACCTCAGAGGTCATTGCAAACTGCACCTCATCCGCGGGTGGCACCGGCATCAACGGCCATGTGATCTGCCCTTGGGTGCGCGCACGCCCTTCGGCAACGGTCACAGGCAGATTGGCTTTATCCATATAGCGGAATGGCGCGCGATTCAGGATCGACAAAGCAGCCGTCAATGAACTGTCGATCTGCAAATCCAAAACGGCAGGCGAAGGATCGAGCCGCATATCCACAATGGTCATGGCCGAGCCCGCTAGCTGCAAGGGCCCACCCTCAGGGGCCAGAACCCGCCCTTCATCCACGCTGATCACAAATTGATGGGCTTCGATACTGGCAGTGCCAGTCGCCGCTGTGATCGGGGGAATATCGCGCAGAAACTTGATGTTGGTCTCACGAAAACCAAACCCAACAGCGAATTGTGCCTGTCGCTCGGGGGCGGCGCGCAGACCAAAAACAACATCTTCCAAAGTCCCACCAGTGACATTGCCCGAAAACCACGCCCGCGAACGCGGCTTCATGACGGGGGGCCAGAAATCAACGACGCGCTCAGGCGTGACCTGATCCATCTGGGCATCAACGGCGACCTGCCAGCCTGCATCGGTGGCTGCGACCTGACCACTGGCAATCAACCGGCTGTCGCCATCAAGGGCGGTCACCTGTCCGATATCGATCACAAAAGGATCAAAGCGGGCACGCAAATCAACCGAAACAGCGGGCAGCGCGGGTGGTGCTTCATAGAGGCCGGGCGGATTGATCAAAAGATCAGACAATTCCAACTGGGCCAAAATCGCCTGCGGCAGGCCATTCTCAAACTCACGCAAATAAGCCGTCCCAGCCCCGGATAACTGACCCCAATCGGACTTCATCCGAAGCTGATCGAAACGGATCAGATCACGCACAGGATCAAAGCTGAAGTAGGTCTGCGCCTGTTCAAACCGGATTGCGGCCGTGCCGGGATTAGGCTGAAAAACGCCCTCGCCAATCTCAAGGCGCGCGTTTAACGGGCCCAAAGCACCGTCCGCATCCAGGCTGGTGCGCAAAGAGGCATCAATCGGGGCATCCACCCCCGCCAACCACAAAAGCGCTGGCGATTGCTCGGCCAGATCACTGGCGATGGCATTGGTCAGGCGCAAAGCGACATCAGCACTGCGCGACCCACGCGGGCTATCAAATGACAGGCTGACACCGGTGACCTCTGGCCGACCGGACAAAAGCGAAAAATCCCCGCGCAGCGCTGTCTGCCCGCCACGCAAATCCAATGACACGCGGCCACCATCAACTATCCATGACCGGCCTGCACGCGCATCATCAAAATTGACGACCACCCCTTCGGCGCGCACTTGTTCCAATGCCTCCAACGCAGGGCGTTCAAAAAGCGCATCAAACTGATCAAGAAGGGCAGGCAAGTTCGGCGCCTCGTCCAGATCAGCAGCACCATCAGCCAGAACAAAAGATAACGCGCCATCATTGGCACGGCGCAAATTCACCTGCGCACCAATCAGCCTTACCTCTTGGGCTAGCAACTCTTGGCTCAGGATCAACCCGCGCGGACTGATCAGCCCCTCTATCACCGGAACACGAGTCAGGGTCAGACCACCGGCATCAATCAGACGGGTGTCAATCAGTCGGACAGTGGGATGCAGATCACGACCAATACGGACAGAAATCGCACCAAACTCCAGTCTGGCCCCGGGCAGCACCTCGGCTACGCGGTCCGCCACCCGATCTTCGATCCAGCTCGGGGCCGTAATATCACGATCAATGATCATCACAGCAGCAGCGGCCAGAAACGCCAACGGCAAGAGCGACACCACAAACACTGCACGCAACCAGAAAAACCAGTTCGGTTTTCTGGCGGGGCTTTCCGGCGTTGGATCGTCGTCGCTATCGCTCATGTTGTCCCGGCTCATGCAAAGGCCCTTTATCTTCGCGTGTCGGGCACTAAAACAAAACCAAGAAATTGACGCAGTGAGGAACCCCATGACAGATTTGACAACAGGCGACACCGCCCCCGCCATCACCCTGCCCCGCGACGGCGGCGAAATGGTCAGCCTTGCGGATTTTGCAGGCAAAAAGGTCGTTGTTTATTTCTACCCCAAAGACGACACACCGGGCTGCACGAAAGAGGCGATTGGCTTTACCGACATGGTGGCGGAATTTGACGCAGCAGGCGCGGTGATCCTTGGCGTGTCCAAAGACAGCGTCAAAAAGCATGACAAATTCGTTGCCAAACACGATCTGAAAATCGCGCTTCTCTCGGACGAAGACGGCGACGTGTGCGAACGCTATGGCGTCTGGGTCGAAAAAAACATGTATGGCAAAAAATACATGGGGATCGAACGGGCGACTTTCCTGATCGATGAGGCGGGCAAAATCGCGCAAGTCTGGCGCAAGGTCAAAGTCCCCGGCCATGTCGAGGCCGTGCTTGACGCGGTCAAAGCGTGACACTTGCAGAGATGGCGGTCGCGGTCCTGACGACCGCTGATGGACGCGACAAGACAGCACTTTCGCGCAGCTACGCCGCCCAGTGGCAGGCCGCGCGCAAGGCGGGCACGCCGCTTGAAATCGGCACAGCAAGCCCGCCACTGCGACCTGCGCGCCCCGAAAAGCCGGAACTATTGGACCCGCGCGACGTGCCGCACCGCAAACCGGGGTCTGAGGCGGGACGCATCGCGCTGTTGCACGCAGTTGCGCATATCGAACTGAACGCTGTGGACCTGCACTGGGATATCATCGCGCGGTTTTCGGGCACGCGGTTGCCGATCGGTTTTTTCGATGATTGGGTCAAAGCGGCCGACGAGGAATCCAAGCATTTCAACCTGATGTGCGATTGCCTCGAAGACCTCGGTAGCCACTATGGCGCCCTGCCCGCACATGCGGGCATGTGGCGGGCAGCCGAAGATACAAGCGACGATCTGATGGGGCGGCTTGCTGTTGTGCCCATGGTGCTTGAGGCGCGCGGGCTCGATGTAACACCGGGCATGATCAAGATCTTCAAACAGGCCAAATTGTCAGAGGCTGTCGCGGCGCTCGAAACCATATACGCCGAAGAGGTGCACCATGTGGCCTATGGGTCCAAATGGTTCCACTTTCTTTGCGGACGCCACGACCTCGACCCGACCGAGGTCTTCCACGGGCTTGTGCGCAAATACTTCCACGGCAACCTCAAACCACCCTTCAACGAAGAAAAGCGGGCAGAGGCAGGCATACCCCCTGATTTCTATTGGCCGCTGGCAGGGACAGAGCACGTCAAAGCCGGATAATTCCATGCATCGGCAATTCCTCGCTGAGGTCGCAAACTAACGCGGATTTTATGCGAAAGGCATGCAAAAACCTTGCAGGGCAGCACCAGCCTGCGTAAACGAAAACGGGGCGCGCAGCTCAGGCTGCGAAAAGGCAAAACGGGACGGAGAACGCGCAGTTTGAGATCACGACTGACAGCACGGTTGCACGGCATGCTAGAGCGCGTCTTCCCTGAGCGTCGGCTCTTTTTGCGCTCGGAAGACGAAACACGTTTTATCCGCCTGACACCGGAAACCCAGCTTCTGGCATGGACAGGATCAATCATCACGGTCGGCTGGACGATCATCGCCACGGCGATCCTGTTGATGGACAGCATCGGCGCAGGCAACTTCCGCGCGCAGGCACAACGAGATCAGTTGGTCTACGAACAACGGCTCAACGCGCTTTCGTCAGAACGCGACAGCCGCGCACTCGAAGCAGCAGCAGCACATGACCGCTTCAACGCCGCCCTGACCCAGATCTCGATCATGCAATCAGAGTTGCTCGCGGTCGAAGAGCAACGCCGCGAACTCGAACAAGGCCTTGAAACCGTTCAGGCCACATTGCGCAACACGATGCGCGCACGCGAAGAGGCATTGGCCCGCGTCGCAGCACTCGAAGAAGCTGACGATGGAAATGGCACAGCCGTGGCCACGGTGGATGCAAACGGAACAGTCGGATTGTTGTCAGCGGCATTGGCCGAAGCAGCAGCCGAACGTGACCAGATCGCCCGCGACGCAGAGTTTGCCATCACCCAAGCCGAAGAGCTTGAACTGGAAATCCGGCTCCAGCAAGAAGCCAACGAACAGATTTTCCGCCAGTTGGAAGAGGCGATGCTGGTGTCCGTCGAACCTCTTGACCGAATGTTCCGGGCGGCGGGTATGAACCCCGATACACTGATCAATCAGGTCCGGCAGGGATATTCAGGAACCGGTGGGCCATTGACCCCGATCCAGTTCTCGACCCGTGGCGGGGAACCAAGCCCGGACGCGCTGCGGGCAAATGCAATCCTGACCTCGATGGACCGGATCAACCTCTACCGGATTGCCGCCGAAAAGGTGCCGTTCTCAATGCCGATCAAAGGCAACTTCCGTTATACGTCGGGCTTTGGCCCACGTTGGGGGCGACTGCACGCTGGCACGGACTTTGCCGGTGCCATCGGGCTGCCAATATACGCCACCGCTGACGGTGTTGTCAGCCATGCGGGTTGGTCCTCTGGCTATGGGCGGCTGATCAAGATACAACATGACTTTGGTATCGAGACTCGCTACGCACATCTCAACTCGATGGACGTGCGCGTAGGGCAACGGATCTCGCGTGGCGATCGCATTGGTACTTTGGGAAATTCCGGCCGGTCTACCGGCCCCCATCTTCACTACGAGGTCCGCGAAAGCGGCAACCCCGTCAACCCCATGAACTATATAAGAGCTGGTCAGAATGTTTTCTAAATCCAAAATCAACGAACCAGGCCCCAAGGCCGCCGAGAACGAACCTGCAAAGGGCGCTGACGCGGCCAAGCCTGCAGGCAATGATTTCAAGGCATCTGCCCCAAAGGCCAAGCCACCTGCATCGGTGCTGTCCTCTGACCTTCTGGTCACAGGCAACCTCAAGACAACCGGCGACATTCAGGTCGAAGGAACCGTCGAGGGCGATATCCGCGCGCATCTTTTGACCGTCGGCGAAGGTGCCACGGTCAAAGGCGAAGTCATCGCAGACGACGTTGTGGTCAATGGCCGTATCGTGGGCCGCGTGCGTGGCCTGAAGGTGCGCCTGACCTCTACAGCGCGGGTCGAGGGTGACATCATCCACAAGACAATCGCAATCGAGTCCGGCGCGCACTTCGAAGGGTCTGTGCAGCGTCAGGACGATCCGTTGAAAGAAGGCGCGAAAAAGATGCCAACGGCTGCGCCAGCAGACGCTAAGTCGTAAGGCACACCAAGATACGGAATTCAGGGCGCCCCAGTGCGCCCTTTTTCGTTCAGGCCAAGGCCCGACGATAGATATGCCAGGTCGCGTGACCCAGGATCGGCAAAGCCACCATCAACCCCAAGAACCACGGGATCAGGGCGATCAGGGACAAGACCGCGATGATCGCAGCCCACAGCCACATCACGACAAAATTCTCGCGGACGGTCTGCATGCTGACCAGCATGGCAGTCACAAAATCCACCTCACGATCCAGCACCAAAGGCAGGCTCACCACAGTCAGCGAGAACAAAACAAATGCCAGCACCGCGCCAACAATCAACTCCACCCCGATCATCATCAAGCCATTGGGCGTCAGGAAGACTTCATAGCTTTCGCTGACATTCGTCATTGTGGACAGGCCCATGAACAGGGCAAAGATCATATGGGCGAGAAACGTCCAGAACAGAAAGTAGATGACAATGATCGCACCCAACCACGGCAATTGGCGGGTGCGCTCTTGCCAGACAATGCCAAGGACACCGGACCATGCTAAGGGCTCTTTGCGTTCCAACCGGCGACTGACCTCATAGAGACCGGCAGCAGCAAACGGGGCGACGAGAGGGAAACCAAGTGACGTAGCAAGGGTCCAGGTCACATGCCCTGCCCCGACCCACAGCATCAGAAATCCGCCCACCACATAGACAGCGCTAAAGAACAGACCAAACTGCGGGGCGCGCAGAAAATCCTGAAACCCCAGCTTTAGCGCAGCGCGCAGATCAGCAAAGGTCAGTGCATTGATGCTGGGCCTTTCGGCACCGCCGCTGAGTGTTTCCGCATTGGCCATGCGCGATCCTCCGGACTATGTTCCCGAAAGCATCATCGCCGCAACGGGCAGGCTTTGGCAAGTTTGCTAGTCGGCGTTCGCCTCTGCACGGCTCTTGCCAGAGACATCCAACGCCAATGTGGCCGCCATGAACCCATCCAGATCACCGTCCAGAACGCCTTTGGTGTCAGAGGTCTCATAATTCGTGCGCAAGTCCTTCACCATCTGGTAGGGCTGCAACACATAAGACCTGATCTGGTTGCCCCACCCTGCATCGCCCGCATTCTCATGGGCCTCGTTCACAAGGGCAGAGCGTTTGTCCAACTCGATCTGATAGAGACGCGATTTCAACGCCTTCATGGCAATATCGCGGTTCTGATGCTGGGACTTCTCGGATGATGTCACGACAATCCCCGTGGGATTGTGGGTGATCCGCACAGCCGAGTCCGTGGTGTTGACGTGCTGCCCACCTGCACCAGAGGACCGGTAGGTATCAATGCGGATATCCGCAGGATTCACTTCAATCTCGATGTTATCATCGACGACGGGATAGACCTTCACAGATGTAAAGGACGTATGGCGCTTGGCGGCACTATCAAAAGGCGAGATACGGACCAAACGGTGCACACCGCTTTCAGACTTTAACCAGCCATAAGCATTGTGGCCGCTGATCTTGTAAGCGGCAGACTTGATCCCGGCTTCATCACCCGCCTGCTCTGACTGCAACTCGACCTTATAGCCCTTTTTCTCGGCCCAGCGGACATACATGCGGGCCAGCATATTGGCCCAGTCACAGCTTTCCGTGCCACCGGCACCGGCGTTGATCTCAAGAAAGGTGTCGTTGCCATCAGCCTCGCCATCCAGCAGGGCTTCCAACTCTTTTTCAGCGGCTTTCTTTTGCAAGGCCTGCAAGGCGGCTTCGGCCTCGCCCACGACCTCGGCGTCGTCTTCCATCTCGCCCAATTCGATCAACTCGATATTGTCGGACAGCTCTTGCTTGATGCCCTCATAGTTAGCCAGCGCATCAACAAGAAGCTGGCGGTCACGCATCAGTTTCTGGGCGGCGTCGGGGTCATCCCACAAGGTCGGGTCCTCAACACGGGCGTTGAATTCCTCAAGCCGGTGAGGCGCGGT
>CAYLMZ010000013.1:0-12768 GCA_964385035.1 uncultured Loktanella sp. | reverse complement strand
ACAAGGTCGGGTCCTCAACACGGGCGTTGAATTCCTCAAGCCGGTGAGGCGCGGTCTCATAGTCCATCCGCTGCGCCAAGAGCGCGAGGGATTTCTCAATTGCTTCAACTGTGTTCTGGATTTCTGCGCGCATCATGCACCTTCGCGTTGGGCGGGAGGACCGCCCGCTAGTTACCTATTTCAAACAGGGGTAAGCAAGTAGAGAATTAGCTCGGATGCAATGCCACACAAAACGATCAGCCCAGCCGCCAAAATCAAAGTGTAGCCGGCTTTCCGAGTTCTTGGCTTGGTCAACATACCACCTAAGTCGTCGGTTTCTTTTCTACCCAAATACCGATCTGTACCTATGAGATAGAAAGTGCATAGAACTATAGGGATTGGAGCCCACGCGAAGGCAAAATAGAGAATTTCAAGCATCCGATCCAAAGAGTCTCTTGTTTGCTTTCGTGAAAACTATCGGCGAGTTAAGGGCACCACAAGCGACGTCAGTAAAGACCACCCGAAGACAACGTACCGAAGGTCGCGCGCTCTTCGACTTCGACGGTTTCGCCCGTGGATGTGGTTACCTGACGGCGCTGGCTTTGAACTTCATCAAAGAGCGGCAGATCAGCCGCCATCGCAAAGCCACCGTCAAACATGATGCCGAAAAGCGGCTCTTCGCCGGGGCGGAAACACTCGCGCACCGCATAGTCACCGACATCATCCTGTGCCAAACGCGCACCGCTGAAACGGTCAATGTTGATGAACTGACAATCCTGCGGCACACGGAATGGACCAGAGCCATATTTCTCGATCGCTTCTTCCATGAAGCGGGTAAAGACCGGACCACAATAACCACCACCCGAGGCGCCGCGACCCAATGGCTGTGGTGTATCAAAACCAATGTAGCATCCGGCCACGATGTTGGACGAAAAGCCAACAAACCAAACATCTTTGGCATCATTGGTGGTCCCTGTCTTGCCCGCAATCGGCACGGACAGGTTCACCGTCCGGCTTGCCGTGCCACGATCCACAACACCGCGCATCATCGAGGTCAGCTGATAGGCCGTAATCTCGTTCATCACGCGGCTGCGGTTGGAAATGATCCGCGGGGCTTCACCAGACGGCAAGGCCACATCGTCACAGTCCAGACAATCGCGCTGATCATGACGGTAAAGCGTGTTGCCATAACGATCCTGCACACGGTCCACCAAAGTGGGTTCAACCCGCTCACCCCCGTTGGCAAACATCGCATAGGCAGCCACCATCTTGAACAGGGTTGTCTCGTTCGACCCAAGCGAGGCAGCCAGCACCGGCGACATATTCTCATAAACACCAAAGCGTTCGGCATAGCGGCCAATCGTATCGATCCCGACCTCTTGGGCCAGCCGGATTGTCATCAGGTTCCGCGATTGCTCAATCCCGGTCCGCATTGGGGTTGGGCCGTAGAATTCGTTTGAGGCATTGCGCGGGCGCCATGTGCCCTGTGGGGTATTAATGGTAATTGGGGCATCCACGATGATCGTCGCAGGCGAATATCCACTGTCGAGCGCTGCAGCATAGACAAACGGCTTAAACGAAGATCCCGGCTGACGTTGAGCCTGGGTGGCACGGTTAAAGACCGAAGTCTCATAGCTGAACCCACCCTGCATCGCGAGGACACGGCCGGTATTCACGTCCATCGCCATAAAGCCACCCTGAACCTCGGGGACCTGGCGCAAAGTCCACCGCTCAAAATTGCCCTCGCTATCCAGCAAGCGGCTGACATGGACCACATCACCCACATCGAAATTGTCGAAGAAGTCGCCGATGGTCCAACGGATATCCACGCGCGGGACAACAAAGGGCTCAGTTTCGGTCTCTTCAACGCCCTCAACACCAATAGTCAGCGTGTTCTCAGCGACATCCAAGATGACAGCCGGGTACCACTGACCACCCAAGGTGATGTTCCGGGGTACATCCAACGCGGCAAGCGCGGCACGCCAGCTGGCTTCATCAACCAGCGCCTCCGGCGGCAGGACTTCACCCGTACCACGCCAGACCTGCTGTTCGCGGTCATAGTCCTCTAGTGCCTTCTGAAGCGAGTGCGCGGCTGTCACCTGCAACTCAGGATCAATTGTCGCGCGGATCGAAAGGCCGCCCGAAAAGAACTCTTCCTCACCAAAGTTCTGGCTGAGCTGACGGCGAATTTCGTCTGTAAAATAGTCACGCTCGGGCAGAGTCTCGCGGAAATCGGCATAATCACCGCCTTGCACAGACAAAAGCGGGGCATTGCGTTCGGCGTCGTAGGTAGCCTGATCGATATAGCCATTCTCATACATCTCGCGCAGCGTGTTGTTGCGCCAGAAAATCGCCGTGTCACGGTCGCGCACAGGGTGGCGATTGCTAGGGGACTTGGGCAAAGACGCCAGATAGGCGGCCTCACCCGGGCTCAGCGCGGTCAGAGGCTTGTTGAAATAGGTCAGGGCCGCTGCCGTCACACCGTAGCTGTTCTGACCCAGAAAAATCTCATTGAGGTAAAGCTCAAGGATACGCTCTTTGGGCATCGCGCCTTCGATGCGGACCGCCAGAATGATCTCTTTGATCTTGCGCTCGACCGAGCGGGAGCCATCAAGCAAAAAGTTCTTCATCACCTGCTGGGTAATGGTCGAGGCACCACGCAGGTTTTCTCCCCGCGATTGCACGGCATCAATCAGGGCCGAGGCCATCCCCATCGGGTCAAAGCCGCTGTGCTCGTAAAAGTTCTTGTCCTCTGCTGAAATAAAGGCCTGCTTGACGATATCAGGGATCTCTTCAGCTGGTGTGAACAGGCGCCGCTCCACTGCGAATTCGTCGATGATCCGCCCCTCGCCCGAATAAATCCGGCTGATCGTTTTGGGTGTATATTGCGAAAGCGTTTCATAGCTGGGCAGATCGCGCCCATAAAGAAAGATCACACCGCCAAGGGCGATCGCCCCCATGACCAGACCAAGGGTAAGCATCGTAAAGATGCTGCCGATAAATGAGAGAAAAATGCGTAGCACGGGGTCAGCGACTCTTGTCTGATTGGACTTTCCTTATACGCGGGCAACCCCCAAGGGTCAAAAGGCCATAATGGCCCATCAGCAAACCGGCGCCCGCTTGGGCGATCACATTCGCGTGGTTGGGCAGCAGCGGTGGCCATACTTTAGCGGGCCAGCAAAACAACGGTTTCCGCAATCGCCGCAGAGACCAGATTGCGCCCTGCAGGGGCCGACAAAAACGCACGATCCTCTGCCGAGGTCAGATCGCCCAAGACGACAGCCACGACCGGCACATCAGCCACTTGCAACATCGGAAACATAGAGGTGCCACGCGGCTCGCGCGGCAAAGGAATATCGCGCAAGGCAAATCCGGCCACGAAAGCATCCGCAATTCGGGCAGCCGCGGGCATGGTTTCCCCGCGGGCCAAATCACCAAGCACGGTGCTGACAGGGCTTTGGGCAGTCGGAGCAGACCCGTCGGCAAGGGTCAGCACACGCAAGCCATTCTCCGGCCCCTGCCCGCCCTCAAACGTAATCACCAGATCAGCGCGCACCGCGCGGGCCCGCGCGATACGCCGGTGTGAGGCGGCTACCACATTGCCCTGTCGGGTCATCACAGCCCTGACCCCCGCAAGACCATTCAGCCGCAGGGCAAGTTCCTGTGCCAGGATCAGCGTCAGATCCGCCTCACGGATACCACCGTATGTGATGCCACCATCCGCCCCCCCATGGGCCGGATCAAGCACAACCACAAAGTCTGTCTCGGCGATCACGCCGGGATCAAAAGCGCCGGTCGTATCCCAATCAGGATCAACAGGCGGTCCGGAACGGGCGGCAAAATCCTCGGGCGTTGCGGGCTCTAGGCGCAAAGTCAGCTGGGCACCCGCCTCTTGGGCGCGCATTCCAGCCTCTGCGACAACATGGGCGCTGTGCAAAGCGAGGATCAGGCGCGTCCACCCCGGACGCAATGCAGCGACACGCACATCAGTCACCACGTCCGATTGATCCAAAGACTGCATGACAGCCCGATCAACTTGCAATCCGGCGACATCGACAACCACGCGGCGCGGGGCATCCAAGGTAAAGACGCGGTAAGGTGTGATCGCATCCAGCGAAAGGACCAGTTCTGTGCCACCGCGCACGTCGCGCAATTCAGACCTCTGCGGGTCCACAACAATCTGGGCGTGGGCCATCCCGGCCCACAGCACCAGGGCGCACCACAACCGGATCATCATGACCGACTGCGCATAAAGCGCGCCAAGCGGTCCAGGCCTTCGGTGATATCAGCGGTGGAGCGCGCATAGGAAAACCGCAACCAATGATGTCCCCGACGGGCATCAAAATCGAGGCCCGGTGTCACAGCAACGCCAGCCTTTTCAAGGATTTCTGCGGCAAAGCTCAAAGCATCATCCGTATGATCCGACACATCCACATAGACATAGAACGCGCCATCAGGTGGGGCGAATTTCGTCAACCCCGCAGCCTTCAAACCCCCGATCATCAAGGCGCGATTGGCGCGATAAACCGCGCGATACTGTTCCAGTTGGTCGGTGCAATCCATCGCGTGCAGGGCCAAACGCTGGGCCGCATGCGGCGCGCAAATGAACATGTTCTGGGCCAATCGCTCAACCTGCCGGACGTGGTCTTCCGGCACGACCATCCAGCCCACGCGCCATCCAGTCATCGAAAAATACTTGGAAAAAGAATTCACCACATAAGCCTGATCGGTCACCTGCAAGGCCGAGACGGGTTTCACATCGTAATCGACACCATGATAAATCTCGTCCGAGATCAGAGCAGCCACCTGCTCCTCACAGGCATCCGCCAAAGCCGCCAAGGCGGGCTGATCCAGCATCGTGCCGGTCGGATTGGCCGGTGAAGCAACAATCAAGCCGTCCAGATCGTGGGCCGCGACATCCGCCGGGACCGGCTGAAACCGCTGCGCCAGCGTTGTCTGAATATCAACAGGTGTCAGCCCAACGGCCTTCAGGATCTGACGATATGAGGGGTAGCACGGCGTGCCCAAACCAACACGCGCGTCATTGTCAAAAAGTGCAGAAAATGCCAACAAAAACGCGCCAGAGGCACCGCTTGTCACCACGACACGGGCCGGATCAAGATCAACACCATACCATTCGCCATAATGGCGGGCGATACGGGCACGCAGCTCCGGCAGACCCAAGGCGACAGTATAGCCAAGCGGCGTCTCCATATCGGCAATCAACTGCTGTTTCGCTGCCTCAGGCGCTCCCGTCCCCGGCTGTCCTACTTCCATATGAATGATATGTCGGCCAGCTTCCTCGGCTTTGCGGGCAGCTTCCATCACGTCCATCACGATAAACGGATCAACATCGCCTCTGGTGGAGTGACGCATCGGACTACTCAGCCGCCTCTTTTGCGCGCGCAGCTTCCAGTTCAGCGGCCTTCTTTTCAACCTGCTCAACGATATGTTCGATCATATTGTCGTTGGATTGCTTATGGCTCTGCTTGCCAGCCAGATAAACCATCCCAGACCCGGCGCCGCCGCCGGTAAAGCCAACATCCGTCATCAAGGCCTCACCGGGACCGTTCACGACACAGCCGATGATGGACAAGGACATGGGCGTCTTGATGTGCTCAAGGCGCTTTTCCAACGCCTCAACGGTCTTGATCACATCAAAGCCCTGACGGGCACAAGACGGGCAAGAGATGATGTTTACACCACGATGGCGCAAACCAAGGGACTTGAGGATCTCATACCCGACCTTCACCTCTTCCACGGGATCAGCAGAGAGGCTGACACGGATCGTATCGCCAATACCCATCCACAACAGATTGCCCAGACCAATGGCAGATTTGATCGTGCCGGACATCAGGCCACCGGCTTCGGTAATACCAAGATGGATCGGGGCATCCGTAACCTCAGCCAACTGCTGATAAGCGGCGGCAGCCATAAACACGTCAGAGGCCTTGCAGGAAATCTTGAACTCGTGAAAGTCGTTGTCTTGCAGGATCTTGATATGATCCATCCCGCTCTCAACCATCGCGTCAGGGCAAGGTTCGCCATATTTATCAAGCAGATGCTTTTCCAGCGAGCCCGCATTCACCCCAATCCGGATCGAGCAATTATGATCGCGAGCGGCCTTGATCACCTCTTTCACGCGGGTCTCGTCACCGATGTTGCCGGGGTTGATGCGCAGACAGGCGGCACCCGCCTCGGCAGCTTCGATCCCGCGCTTATAGTGAAAATGGATATCAGCGACGATTGGGACACTGACCTCGGGAACGATCTCTTTCAACGCCGCACTCGACGCCTCATCAGGGACTGAAATCCGGACGATATCAGCCCCCGCTTCCGCGGCAGCATTGACCTGCGCGATTGTGGCTTTGACATCGGTGGTCAGCGTATTCGTCATCGTCTGGACCGAAATCGGGGCATCCCCCCCGACGGGCACATTGCCCACCATGATCTGACGGGATTTGCGGCGATAGATATTGCGCCACGGGCGGATATGATTGAGAGACATCAGTTCGCTTCCAACTGCGGATGGTTCACGGCCAACTTAGGCCGCAAGCGACCTGTCAGCAAGGCGAAGCTGGGAAAGGTTTACTGATCAGCAGCGACTTCAGCAAAGCGAACAATCTCGGCCAGATCATCATCTGCTTCCAGATCAGCGATCTGATAGGTCGTGGTCAGGCTATCGACAGACAGTTCAACGTTAGAGGTGACAACACCCGTATTGCCGACAGGGCCATAATGCACGCCGTTCACGGCAAAATACATCGCACCACTTTCACCGACACGCAGGCGGGCGGGCTCTTCGGTGGTGGGAACAACGAAGTCCTGCCCCGGCTCCATCACCCCTTCGAAGATAATCGTGCCATCGGCAGACTGGACACGGACCCAGGCAGGACGCACAGCAACCAACTGCAACTCAGGCACAGGGGCCTCGACCACTTGCGGGGTGGGCACATCAGGGGCTGCGGCCTCTGCTGTGGCAATCACGGGCGGTTCTGGGATCACAGGCGCAGGGGCCAAGGCCCCGATGCTGGAAGGCGACAATGTCGAAATCGGTGCATCCCGCGCAACAAGGACCGGCACATCCAACGCTTGCGGACGATAAAGGCGATCAAGCGCATCAAAGTTTGGCGTGTTCAGATCAGCCAAAGCATCGTCAGGGACAACCGGATTGGTCGCACCCGCCAACGGATCAAGCTGCGACAGGACCACAGGGGTCTGATCAATTGGGGCAACCTGAACCTTCTGAACCTCTTGCAAGACGGTCCAGCCGCCGTAACCAAGGCCTGCGATCAGGGCCAACAACACCAATGATGACCCGATGGCCTTGGGTTCCACACCCGAGAACATCGCCTCGTTGGCGGGAATAAACGGCGTGGCCGAGGCTTGGAAAATGTCCTTGCCCAAAGGGGCATTGGCAGGATCATAACTCTTGGATTTCCGCGACGAGGCTTGCGCCGACATGCCGTGGGCGGTCGCAAAACCGCTCTCGTTGCAAAAGGCCTCAAAAGCGTCATCGGGATTCATGTTTAGATAGCGGGCGTAAGACCGGACATAGCCGGCAATGAAACCCGGTGTGTCAAACGCGGATGGATCAGCATTCTCGATGGCGGCGATATAGGCGGCTTTGATCTTGAGTTCGCGTTGCACGTCCAACAGGCTCTTGCCCATCGTGGCCCGCTCACCACGCATCAGGTCGCCAAGGCGCACCTCATATGCGTCATAGCCTTGTGCTACAACTTCGCCTTCCGCGTTATCGCGTCTGAAGGTTTTCCCAATCATCGACTGTCCCGTCGCCTACTGCCCCTAAGCGTCCGCAATCTTTCGAATCATTGATGTCTGGACGCCTGCTACAACACTAGCACGCGTTCCAAAGTTATGCACAGGCTGAAATGATTAGCCGGCCAGCTCAGCACGATTCAGCGCACAATGTGACCACAAACCGTCCAAAGCGCCTACTAATGCATCCATTTCACGCGGTCCATGCACCGGAGACGGGGTGAAACGCAATCGCTCGGTCCCGCGTGGCACGGTGGGAAAGTTGATCGGCTGCACGTAAATCCCGAAGTCAGCCAGCAACATGTCCGACAATTTCTTGGTGTGCACCGGATCACCCACAATTAGCGGCACGATATGGCTACCGTGGTCGATAATCGGCAGGCCAAGGCCTTTCAGCCGCAGCTTGAGGATCTTCGCTTGGGTCTGGTGCCGCTCGCGCAACGCCTGATCCGTTTTCAGATGCGCAACAGAGGCAGCAGCACCCGCAGCCACCGCAGGGGGCAGCGAGGTCGTAAAGATAAAGCCCGGCGCATAAGAGCGGATCGCGTCACACATCTTGGCAGAGGCCGCGATATATCCACCCATCACACCATAAGCCTTGGCCAAGGTGCCATTGATGATGTCGATCCGTCCCATCAGCCCATCACGCTCGGCCACGCCCGCACCGCGGGGGCCATACATGCCAACGGCATGGACTTCGTCAATGTATGTCAGGGCGCCAAACTCATCAGCCAGATCGCAAAGGGCCTCGATCGGGCCAAAGTCACCGTCCATCGAATAGATGGATTCAAAGGCAATCACTTTCGGCGCGGCGGGATCATCAGCCTCCAGCAGTTCACGCAGATGGGCCACATCGTTGTGACGGAAGATCCGCTTGGCACCACCATTTCGGCGGACACCTTCGATCATCGAGGCATGGTTCAGCGCATCAGAATAGATGATCAGACCGGGGAACAGCTTAGGCAGCGTGCTCAGGGTCGCATCGTTTGCAATATAGGCAGAGGTAAAGAGCAAGGCCGCTTCCTTGCGGTGCAGATCAGCCAGCTCGGCCTCAAGACGTTTGTGATAGACGGTCGTGCCGGAAATGTTGCGTGTCCCGCCAGAGCCCGCACCCGTGGCCTCGATGGCCTCATGCATGGCTTCCAGAACAACGGGATGCTGCCCCATACCCAGATAGTCGTTGCCGCACCAAACAGTCACAGGCGCCTCGGTGCCATCTTCCTTTTGCCAAGTGGCATGGGGGAACTGACCGCGCTTGCGCTCGATATCAATGAATGTGCGGTAGCGACCTTCTTGATGCAAACGGTCAATCGCGGTATCCAGCTGAGCGTTGTAATCCACAGATACGTCCTTCATTCTCGTCCCATTGGGCACCATATCCTGCGCCCTTTGAATCGTTCTAAGCGTCATATAGGGCGACATTCACTCCGACAACCCGTTACAAAGTGTCACCCCTCTCAGGAATCATGAATGCAGGTTTCCGATGCAAGTCTCATTGATTTGTATCAAGAACTTGGCCCGATTGGCGCGGCACCTGCTTGACGCTGCGGGCAAAGCAGACAACCTTTCGCACAAACAGCAAACCAAAGGTGCAGCCCATGACACTCGATCCCGTTCTCGCCCGCGTTGATGACAACCTTGATGATGCAGTGGCGCGGCTGCTTGACCTGCTGCGGATCCCGTCAATCTCAACCGATCCGGCCTATCAGGGCGATTGCGACACAGCGGCTGACTGGCTGGTCAAAGACCTTGAAACAATCGGGTTCACGGCCAGCAAACGGCCCACACCCGGACACCCGATGGTGGTGGGGCACTACGACGGGGATGGGCCACATATCCTGTTTTACGGACACTATGATGTGCAACCGGTCGACCCGCTTGATCTGTGGGACCGCGACCCGTTCGACCCACAACTTGAAGACACCGCCAAAGGCCGCGTCATCCGCGGGCGCGGATCGTCAGACGACAAGGGGCAGTTGATGACCTTTGTTGAAGCATGCCGGGCATGGAAGGAAATCCACGGCACCCTGCCCTGCAAGATCACAATGTTCTTCGAAGGCGAAGAGGAATCAGGGTCGCCTTCGCTCACCCCGTTCATGGAAGAAAACCGCGAAGAACTGACAGCCGACATCGCGCTCATCTGTGACACCGGGCTCTATGGGGACAGCACGCCCGCGATCATCACGCAGCTGCGGGGGCTCTTGGGCGAAGAGCTCACGATCACCGGCCCAAACAAAGACCTGCATTCAGGGATGTACGGCGGGCTCGCGATGAACCCCGCGCGGGTGCTGGCCAAGGTTATTGCGTCCTTGCACGATGAAAACGGGCGGATCACAATCCCCGATTTCTACGACGGCGTGCCAGAGCTTTCCAACGAACTGGCCGCGGCTTGGGACGACCTGAAATTCGACGAAAAAGAATTTCTTGGCGAAGTGGGCCTGTCCGAGCCCGCAGGCGAAAAGGGGCGCCGCCCGCTTGAGATGATCTGGTCGCGCCCCACCTGCGAAGTCAACGGCATGACCTCAGGCTACACAGGCGACGGGTTCAAAACCGTGCTGCCATCCATCGCCTCGGCCAAAATCAGCTTCCGACTGGTGGGGACACAAGACCCGCTCGCCATCCGCAAAAACTTCCGCAAAATGGTCGAAGACATGATCCCGAGCGATTGCTCTGTGACATGGGACGACCACGGGGCAAGTGCGGCAGGACAAATGACCACGACACACCCGGCGTTCGACCAAGCACGTAAAGCGCTGTCGGACGAATGGCCCAACGCAGCAGCCTATGTGGGCTGCGGCGGATCGATCCCCATCGCAGGACACTTCAAAGAGATCCTCGACATGGACGCCATGCTGATCGGCTTCGGCAAAGACGACGACCAGATCCACTCACCCAACGAAAAATACGACCTGAGCTCGTTCCACAAGGGGATCAGAAGCTGGGCACGGATCTTGGATGCGATGACGGGGTGATTAAGGAGTGAGGATGCGCTTGGCGGGACAAACCGGACTTTCCCACTGGCTTAGCCGATGGCCGCTTTTGTTGACTATGCGCTCAAGGGTGTCCCGTCAGGGCCATAGTCGATGACTACGATCCGGTCATCGAGCATTCGCATCCCTTGAAGGTCAAACTTGATATCACCCATCCCTTCAAAGACCCGTTCAACCCCAGTATCCGGCAGGGCCAATGGACAAATGATGAGGCGTAGCGTGTCTAGAACACCTGCCTTTGCCAGTTCGCGAACGATAGAGAGGCTACCGATTATTCTGATCTCATCATCCTCGGTCTGCTTTGCCCCTTTCAGAAACTCGATTGCATCATCGCTTACCGCCTCAAGACCAGGCCACTCCGCTTTCGGAAGCGTTCGCGAAAACATCCATCCGGGGATTTCAGTCATGCGTCTGTAGGCATCGTCACGATGCTCTTCAGGAAGCATGTTGAGCATCTCGTAGGTCTTACGGCCAAGAACCTGTCGATGTGGCTGCCTCGCTTTCTCGGCTAACCACGCGAAAAATTCTGGGCCGCCATAGCCATAGTACGCAGGTGATTTTGTTCCTCGTGCGCAACCGTCCAGAGAAACGATTAACTCAGAAATCAGTTTGGTCATGTGGTCTACTATCCTCGCTGAGGATCATAGCAGACATTCGCCGTGTCTGCACGGTTCGACAAGTTGGGCTCAAACCTGCCGTTCGCTGCAATACATCACTATATTACATACGCAGCACCCACATCGTGTGCTGTGCCCTACCCCTTCAAAAACCCCGACAACCTCACCAACCCTTCCCGCAAAATCTCCGGGTTATTCGCGTAGCCAATCCGGACATACCCCTCCATCCCAAGGGCTGAGCCGGGTGTCAGCATCACGCCAGTCTGCTCCAGCAGGGCCACGCAAAAATCCTCTGACGGCATATCCAGATCATATTTCAACAATGCGGTCGTGCCCGCACGGGGTTTGACCCATGTGATCAATGGCTCCGCATCCACCCAGTCAGCCAGGATCTCCAGATTGCCACGTGTGATCGCATGCGATCGGGCGAGGATCTTGTCCTTATGCTCTAACGCCAAGGCGGCCAGATGATCATCAATCATCCCCACCGAGATCGTGTCGTAATCACGGTGGATCATGATCTCTTCAATCAAGGCCTCCGGCCCGGCGACCCAGCCCAAGCGGAGGCCCGCGAGCGAAAACGCCTTGGACATGCTCGCCGTGCTGATCCCTTTTTCATAAATATCCGCGACAGAGGCGGTCAGACCATCCCCCACCTGATCGGTGCCACGATAGACCTCATCACACAAAAGCCAGGCATCGGCAGCACGGGCAATCGCGGCGATGTCTTCCAGCATGGCGCGATCCATCAAGGCACCCGTGGGATTGTTGGGATTGTTGAGCGCTATCATCTTGGTTTGCGGCGTGACCATCGCGCGCAATGCATCAAGATCAGGCAACCACCCATCCTGCTCACGCAGATGCAAAGGCTGCACCTTAGCGCCGATACTGGCCGGGATCGAATAATGCTGCTGGTAGGTCGGAACCACAGCGACCATATGATCACCGGCACTCAATAGGGTCTTATGAACCAGCATATTCGCCCCAATGGTCCCATGCGTGACAACAATGTTGGAGCGGGCTTGCTTTTCATAAAGGCCGCAAATCCCATCTCGGAGCCTATCCGACCCTTCAATCGCGCCATAGGTCATCTTCATCGGCAAGAGATCAGACAGGTCGGCATCATTGCGTCCGGCCAGGGTCAGCAACTGACCAATGGTCAGGCTTTCAACACAAGTCTCAGCCAGGTTCCACGTGCATTTGGTCTCCCACGCGTTCATCCACATCTCAACGCCGAAAGGTTCGATTTTCATCTGCGCGGGTCCACTCACTGAAATCTGTTCGCCACAGCCTAGAGTGCGGCCAGCCACCATGCAAATGCTGTCCAAACGAAAAAATAGATGAACCTAAGAAGGGAAATGGCGCGGTTGACGGGGCTCGAACCCGCGACCCCCGGCGTGACA